>JALZUE010000038.1 GCA_023301705.1 Alteromonadaceae bacterium
TACGAAGGTGAAATACTCTGCGCACCGGTAGCTCAGCTGGATAGAGTACCTGACTACGAATCAGGGGGTCGGGGGTTCGAATCCTCCCCGGTGCGCCATATATTTCAAAGTCCAATCACATAAGTCGTTGAAAGTACTGCATATTTCCTTCGGAAACCTGTAGTCTCCTGTAATTTCTTCGATTTTTGTGCCACTTTTTGTGCTACAAAATGGGCTACATTGGACTATGGCTAGGAAATCGAACCACTACCTTAAACGCAGAAGCGATCGTTGGCATTATTATCGACGCGTGCCCAAGAAGTTCGCGGAGATTGATCCGCGTGGCACCATCAGGATTGCGCTCAATACTGACAGTGTGATGGTCGCTCGTGAGAAGCGGGATAGATTAGCCGAGGCTGACGAAGCTTTGTGGCAAACCAGTCTTGCTGGTGCTCATGGCTTGGATGTTGATATAGATGCAACGAAACGACGCCATAAACATGCTCAAAACCGAGCCTTGGCTCTAGGGTTTAGTTTTAAACCCATTGATGAGCTACTGGCCACAGGGAATGTTATTGATCTCGTCGAACGAGTCGAGACTGTCGCGAAAGCACATGATCCCGTATCAGAGGCTAAAGTTCTGCTGGGTACAATTGAAATCCCCAAAGTGACCATTCGCGAAGCCTTGGAGCTTTATCTTACGACTCTCTCAATTGGTGAGAGAAAGGGCAAATCACCAGACCAACTTCGTAAATGGCGTCTACCAAAACAAAGAGCCATAGAACACTTCTTGGCCTTGTGTGGAAACTTATCAATGGACGAGATTGAACGATCTCATGCACGCCAGTTTTATGAATGGTGGGGCGAACGTTTGTCGCCTATTGATGGCTCCAAAGGAATGAAGCCTAATAGTGCCAATCGTGACCTCGGTAATTTACGAAAGCTATATCAAGCTTATTGGACTTACCAAGGACAAGAGGACCGTCGAAATCCTTTTCGAGAGCTCAGGTTCTCGGACTCTGATAGTGACCCAACGCCTGCGTTCTCAGATGAATGGGTTCGTTCAAAAATTTTAGCGCCGGAGGCTTTATCAGGATTACACCCTCAAGCACAGTTAATCGTTTCGGTATTGATTGAAACTGGGTGTCGCCCAAGTGAGATTGCAAACTTAGAGCCACAAGACATTCACTTAGATGTAGATGTTCCGTATATTTCGATTTGTGCAAAAGAGAATCGAGAACTTAAAACCAAAAGCTCTAAGCGTGAGATACCGTTAGTGGGTGTCGCGCTTTCAGCGATGCGTCAGGCGCCAAATGGCTTTCCACACTACCGAGATCGAGGTTATCTACTTTCAGCCAGCCTTATGAAGGCATTTAAGTCACGTGGTCTTTTTGAGCTGGACGGCCAACGGATATATTCGTTTAGGCATGCATTTGAAAAAAGGATGCTGGAAGCAGGGTTAGACTATGGACTCAGGTGCACCTTGATGGGTCACAAGAACAATCGACCAGAGTATGGTGATGGAGGATCACTCAAGTTCAGGCGAGCAGAACTCTTGAAAATTGTGCACTTAGTGCACAAAGGATGAACTTTGTGGCTCGCGACTTTCCGGATTTTTCATTCTCGAACCATTTCATGGTTCCAACCCAAACAGTTCAAAATCATACCTTTTGAATCAAGCTATGAACTGATTTCAAAACCGCCCTGAAGAATAAAATCACGTAGTAGATTTGATGCTTTTACGTTTATCTGGAAGTTTGAAATTTCAACACCTTCTGTTCTTTCAAAATATGCTTTCGCCAAAGCTTTATCGACACTATCTTTAAGTGCATCGAAGCGTCCAAATTCATTAAGGTTTTTTTCGGTCACGCCTGTGTTCATAAGCTGGTTAAGCTTATCCTCGTCCACACCCAGCTTTTTTACGATTGCTAGTATTTCTGAATTCTTGGCATTGTATTGGTACTCTGTCACATAATCACGAAATGTTTTCCCGTCTTCAAGAGCGACGCTGCCGCGCTTTAAATCATTGAGAAATATGTTTGCGTACTTTTGCTCGTCTTGTGTCAAGCTTGCAAAAGACTTGTGAAGTTCATCCACAAGGCCTTGCAGTTGCTCTTTATCGAAATCATCCTGCCCTAAGGCTCTAAGGTACTTTTCAAACCGCGCATTCATATAATCGGCATCAATCCGACCCGTATCAATTTCTGTTAAGTGCCCATCAATATCAAAAGGAACATTTCCACCACCTACGCCGCCAACGCCATCACTGGAAAGCTCTTTGTAACGTAAGCACAAAATCAGGTAGACATTTTCATCAAAATCTAAAGAGGCTTTAGTTGCGCCATCATCAAAACTATATTCCTTTTGGTTCCAGTTAAATCCCTGAATTCGGGCAGCATCTAAATAGTCGTTAAGTGACCTGAACAGCTTTGCGAACATGCCGCGATCCGCGATGTCCTTTGGCAAAATTACGAAATCCGAAACACCCGCTCTTTCAAATAAAGCATGGATTTCAGCATAAGTTTCGTTCAACTTTTTGAGGTTTGTTTCCAGTTTATCAACAAACAGCTCAACAGGCTTATCACCTGAATATAGCTTTACGGCATCATTGATGTTCCGCTCCATCGTATGTGGTTTACGATAATATCGGATAGTTCCGAATGGTTTTTCATTCTCATTGTACAAACGATTCGTGCGGGAAAAGGCTTGGATTATATTTTCAAACCGCAAAATTTTGTCTAAATACAGGGTATTCAGATACTTTGAATCAAACCCCGTCAGCATTTGGTCTACGACAATCAACAAATCTATTTGCTGTTCTGTCGTGGCTCCTATGCGTTCATACGGCTTTTTATGCGCTAGCCGGGCCGCAACATCCTTCTTAAACTTTCCATGGGATCCCAGATCGAAATCTTGTCCATATTTTGCGTTATAATACGTAAGGATTTCGATCAACCCGTCTTGCTTCCCAAGCGCACCTTCGCCCTCTGCAATATTGGGATCAAATAAGGCGGTCACTTTTAAATCGGGTGCAGCAGCCTTTAAACGTCGGTAGTACTCAATCGCATCAGGAATGCCGCTTGTAGCAAAAATCGCGTGGAATTTACTGTTCTGGCTTAACGTCATCCAGTTATCGACAATGTCCTCAACCACTTTGGATTTATGTGCATCACGATCATATTGTGAACGCGGCAGAAAATCTTCTATGCCCCTTATATAATTGCCCATCTCATCATTGTGACCCGCCATGCCCACATCTCGCATATAACGATTGAACACCTCTTTCTTATCTGAGTCGGATAGAGCCTCTGCTTCGCTATTAGCCTTAGCCTTTTCTAATGCAACCGCGCGGCGCAAATCTTTGTCCCGATAGGTCATCACCTTATATGGATCGAACCCCAAAACGTTTTTATCCCGGATACCATCTGCAATACTGTAGCGGTGTAATTCATCGCCAAAGACGGTTGCCGTCGTGCTGTCTTTCTTTTGGTTTTCGTCTTGAATGGGCGTTCCTGTAAACCCAAAGAAAATCGCGGAAGGGAAAGTTTCTTTGATGTCGATCATCATATCGCCAAAGGTAGATCGATGCGCCTCGTCCACGATAAACACAATGCGCTTTTCGTTAATACGTTCAATATCGTGGCTTTGTAGCCCATCCTCTTCGGTGATGTTGCTCATCTTTTGAATGGAAGTGACGATGAGCGTGTCGGCAGTGGCACTGCTTTTCAATTTGGTGATTAACGCATGTGTGTTTTCTGTGGCCTGCACATCTTCGTCATCTGATGCAAACCCCGCATATTCGCGTACGGACTGCACACCGAGTTCGATGCGATCCACCAAAAATACAACCTTATCCGCATCCTTGGATTGCGCGATCAACTGTGCGGATTTAAAACTGGTCATGGTTTTACCCGATCCCGTGGTATGCCACACATACCCGCCTAGTCGGTTTTGATCCGCCCAATTCGTTCTGGAGAGCTTATCCGAAATCGCATTGGCGGCGTGATATTGATAGCTCCGCATCACCTTCAACACGCCGTCTGACTTATCGGCGACTGTGTAAAATCCAATCAACTGATGTGCCATTGGAATCGATAATAAGCTCGTGCAAATCCCTCGCCAATCATTTACCGGTTCATTGTTGAAATCTGCCCAGTGGAAATAGAACGCATGGTTGAATGTGCCGTCCGTCCCCGCATTGGCGAAATATATCGTCTCGGCGGGTTCCATAGCAACAAAGACCTGCACCAGCGAAAACAGCCCTGTAAACATGCCTTCCGCAGAATATTTCTCAATCTGACCATAGGCTTTACTGACGGGTATACCACTGCGCTTAAGTTCGACATGAATGACCGGCATGCCGTTAATCAACAGCATCACATCACCGCGGCGGTCACGCATGATTTTGGACTTCTTGGCAAATTGCGGTTGCTGCACGATCTGATAACGGCTCTGCCCTGCCGCAATTTCATGTCGGTCATAGACTTTAAGGCTGACCTCTTTGCCGACATGTAGGGGATCATCGGGGTTGTCGCGGGTGATAGCGACCGTTCTGCCGTTTATGAATCCGTTGAGTTTTAGTGGCGTTTTCAGCTCAATAATCTGCTCTATAATTTGATCCATTTCCGTGGAGGTCAATGGCACATCATTCAACCGATCCCGTCCGCGATTATTATCAAACAGGATAACGGCCCAATTGGCCAACAAATCTGCCTCAGTCGGGCGATGGATAATCTCATCTTCCCATCCCTTTTTTTGCAGCTCAGCAATAAAGGCCGTTTCAAACTCCGCTTCACTTTTGAATATCATGGCGTCAATTCCCTAAACAAACATCTTGGCCAGACAAGCCTGCTTGATATTGAGCAGGTTGATGATTTGGCTTTGATGTTGATTGATTAGGGTATCGGTGTGTTCGAATAACTCACCGAGTTTAGTTTGTTCTCGTAGATCATGTGGGCATGAAACATTCGTTTTCTGGATTGCCGTTTTAGAAATCGAAAGTACTTTAGTGCCTTGCATCAATAGAGTTAATTGATGGTGATATGCTTTCGAGTTCATATAGTAACCGAGATACTTACTTGCAAAATTTACAGCAGGTCGGACCGCAATAGTGTGTAGCCCCGCAAAAATTGTTTCGTCCGATATATTGAAAATTTCTGCACATTTCCCGACTGTGCTATCTTCCGCCGCATCTGCAATAATTACATCACCATTATGCAATTTTGTGCCTGATAGTTTAATTGAAATCTCATCGCTTGTAACAAAAGGAATATCCGTGTTTTTTGCATCCAACAATGCTCCAAATTTAATTAAGACATCGCCATAATGCACATTCTGAGCAAGCCCGCGTTGATAGTTCATATCAGCTCTAGAAAGGGTATTATTAGGAATGTTTTTAAAACTATCGCCAAAACTAATTCCCGCCCAATCCCCATCAAACCCAGCAAAGCGGATCTCGGGTTTATCTTCGCCTTCCATTGGAAACATTTTTTCTAGCAAAGACTTTTTAAGTTGCAGCAGTTTTTTCCGCTTCCCCCGATGCCCGGCAATCAACGTATCCAGTTCTTGGAAATACGCCCCGATTTTGGTTTGTTCTTCCTTTTCAGTTGGAATTTTTGTCTCTATGTCATGTATATCATTTCGGTTTAAAGTTGGGACACCACTTCCAGTACCAAAGTATTCAAAGTCCATTTTGGAATATAAATAGTAGATATAGAGAGGTTCGTTCTCAAAAAACGTTGTCACCCACAATGATGTATTATGTGGCCAAAAATCGCTAGAAATGAAATGAACTTTTCCAATTGTACCAGAGCGTCCAGTGACGACACCTGGGCCTTTCACCATATAATCTGAATGAAAATCGCCAATTCCATTCGACATAACCACGGGATAAATGCCCTTTTGCATTTTGTCCTTCGGTAAATCAAAACCTCTCTGAAGTGGCGCAACAGCTAAGAGCTTTTCCGCTGTCCAATCGCCATCAAACCCCTCAAAACGGATGGCAGGCACCATGTCTTTCGCCCCGGTCTCACTCATCACGTAAAAACGCCTTAAACGCCGCAAGCCCTGCCATATCGGCGTCGTTGCCGCGTAGCTCGTCGATTAAGCCCGCCAAACTGGCCTCTGTCTTAGCAATCTCATCTGCTACATCGCCGTAAGTCTGCGCATATTTTTCTGCCAGAGTCTGCACCTTGCCCGTCAGATTTGAAATCAACGCATCAGGCAAGGTATCCAGCGCCGCCAATAATGGTGCAATCCATTTGCGCTCCAACATGTTATGCACTTGCGCTTTATCTAGCGCCTCGATCACTGCCTTAGTTTGCATATGCAATTCCTCGGCATCTGCCTTTACGGATTTCTTTAGCTCGGCCTGCTCATTCAGCAAAGCACTGGCACTAACAATTTTGTGCTCATAAGACTCGGGCGGGTAAGTAAGCTTGGATTGAAGCTGAACAATATATTTGTTCACATTGCCTTTTCCATAGGTTTCATCCTTGTTGGCTTCAATTTTCGTCCAATCAACTGCGAAATTGTTTTTAATAAAGTTTATCTTCTCGGGCTTTTTTGCTTTGTTGTCCAAAAGTGCGATATATTCACTCAGACAGATAATCTCGTCAGTGCTGACATCCGCATAAATTTCCTTAAGCTCTTTCGCCGTCTCTGATTTATTAAATGCATCATTCTTGTCGTTCAAAATGCTTGATCCTTTCTCTTCTTCAGAAAAAGTATCGATAATGGCATCCAACTCCGCCGAAATGTCCAACAATCGGTTTTCCTTGGCCCGCAACGCCGCCAGCTCATCTGTCAAATGCACGGTTTGCACCAATTCAAATGGCAAAATATGTCCGACCCAGCCCTCCTGCTTCTCGGTATCCACGCCCTTCACTTTTTTGATGATCATGTTCGGGTTAACCTGTGTGGCTGCAGCAAAACCTTCAGTCTGCAACATCTCTAAATCCGCCCCAATCACTTGCCAGCTATCATTTAAAATTTGATGGGCATCATATCTATCCACTAAGGCAATATCATTCAGGCGTGTAAACAACGCCGCGCTCAACACTTCTTCTTGCTGGCCGATTTTAACCGTCTGCATTTGCGATATTAGTTCTGTTTTCAGATAAGCATCAAACCCCTCAAAGGCACGCCCAAAACCTTCTACAAAGGCCTGTAGCTGCGGGTGATTTACGATGGTCTGCTTCACATCATTGGGCGTAATCGCCAATGCCGCATAACCCTCCGACGCGCCTTGAAACAAGGCATCACGCAAAGCGAGGAAGGCGTCCCAATATGGGCTCAGATCATTAATTTCCGTCTCTGGTATCCCGCCCAGCATTGTCGCGTGTAAATCCCAACTCTCGGCATCTTCGGACGAATCTACGTAACGTGGGATGTTCAGGTTGTAGTCATTTTTCCGAATGTCGTCCTTGCTAACGACCTTTGAATACTTCGGGCGCGTTTCGCGGTGAACAACCGCATCCACAAGCCGCTTAATATCGGATGCTTGTAATTTGTTATTCTTGCCAACCTTTTTGAAATGCTTGGAGGCATCCACAACCAATACATCATTGCGATCACGCTTTTGGCGTAGAACCATAATTACTGTTGGAATCCCTGTACCGAAAAAAATGTTGGCGGGCAGTCCAATAATTGCATCAATATGGTTTTGCTCAATCAATTGCTCGCGAATTTTACCTTCTTCACCGCCCCGGAACAAAACGCCGTGCGGCAAGACAATCGTCATAATCCCGTCGGGTTTTAGATGGTACAAATCATGTAACAAAAACGCATAGTCCGCCTTGGTCTTGGGTGCCATCCCAAAGCGTGAATAACGCGGGTCATTATCCTTATGCTCGGGGTCCCATTTTTGCGAATATGGCGGATTGGAGACCACGGCATCTACATATAGCGCCTGATATGAATCTATTGGACTGTTCTCATCGCAATAAGGCCAATCATCTTCCAATGTGTCACCATTCCGCGTCACGATATTATCGGGCAGAATCCCTCGCATCACTAAATTCATGCGCGTCAGGTTATATGTATTCGCCTTCAATTCTTGGGCGTAATACTTAATGTTGTCCTTGCCCTCGATATGTTTTGCAACAGAACGGCCAATGTTAATCAATAGTGATCCCGAACCACTGGTGGGGTCATATATTACAATCTTCTCTTTATTTTTCACATGGTCCGCTATGATTTCCGACATCAATAACGAAACCTCATGCGGCGTGTAAAACTCGCCCGCTTTTTTACCTGCATTGGCCGCAAATTTTTCGATCAAATATTCATAAATATACCCAACCACATCATAGTCCTGCTTTCCATCCATCGGGATGTCTCTGATCAATTGCAATAAATTGCGCGTCGCTTTGGTTTGCTTTGCCGCGTTTTCACCCAGCTTACTCAGACCTGTTTGAAGGGTGTCAAAAATCCCATTGAACAGCTTTTTGTGATTTGGGTGTATGAGACGTGAAAAGGCAGATAACGCATCACGCACATTCGACACATCAAAATCGCTCCCCGCATCCAGCCAAGTCGAAAAACAAATCATCATAGGCTATGAAATAACCCAGCTCGCCTTTGATATAATCAACGGCATCGCTGTCCTGTTCACTTAACGCCTTGATTTCAGCGTCAGACATGCCTTGTTTTTCAGCAAATTGTACTAACTGGTCAGAAAGATATTTGTAAAAGATGAAGCCAAGAATATAATCTTTGTACTCATTGGCTTCGATCTTTGACCGCATTTGATTTGCGGATTCCCAAATCTTGGCAGCCAGTTGTTGTTTGTTCACTAGTTTGGTCCTTCTTGAATCATCGAAGTAGTTACAATCATTAGACCAACAATGAATGCTCCGATAGAGCGACTTTAATGTTTTGTTTATGGCGTCGCCCTACGGGCCGGGCTCTTGTGAACCAAGCCCGCTTTGCGGTCTTGGCCATACGGCGGCGATCCCTGACGCAATCTAAGGAACCTTGTTCCTAATTTTTTATCATTGCCCCTGATTTAGGTTGCTAAGAGTTGTATGGCAAAATACACAATTAGCTTGTGGGGGCTCTTAACAGATAAATAAGTTGAAACAGTGAATTCTAAACGACCAGACCTTAAATATGATGCCGAATTATGCGGGATGATAGAGCAAGCCATGAAGGGCCTTCAAGGCTATGGCATAATGGCCTTAGAGTTAATTCAGAATGCTGATGATGCCGGTGCAAAGAGCCTTTGTTTTGATGCAACACAAAGTGGATTGATTGTAACTAATGATGCAGAATTTACATCATGTGGTTTAACGCAAGTAAGGTGCCCATGGGAACAAAGCGGCGATAAAAATGGCCTTAAGCGGGCTTGTAACTTTCATGCGATTTCAAAAATGGGAAGCCGCAGTAAAATTAACGCGGAAAACCAAACAGGTCGGTTTGGTATTGGCTTCGTTTCTGTATATCAAATTACCGATATCCCTATTATTCGATCAGTAGGTATTGAATTGCAACTAAATCCACTGACGGGAGTAGGAAAGCAGAAGGATGTTGTCCCAACGCATGGTACAGAGCTAGAGTTACCATGGGCTTCTCAACAATCAGATATTCGCGATGCTATCCACGCCTCTCTCACGCCCGATAACGTCGTAGATGTGCTGGTTGAAGAGATGTCTGATGTACTGCACTCCAGTTTGATATTTTTGCGGAATTTGCAGTCGGTTGAAATTCGGAAAAATGGAGTGGTTCAAGCTTGTGTTGAAATAGTACGCACGGATAGTGGCATTTCTTTGAAGTTTGGCCCAACTAAGCGTGAAGAAGTGTGGTTAGTGCTTTCTCGCGATGCAAAAGATATTATTGCAGATCGTAGCCTGTTTTCAAAATTTAAAAAACTTGAAGAACTCAAAAGGTCAAAAAAAGTTAGTATCGCAATTCCAATGAACGGGTTGACTACAGACGGTATGCTTTACGCTTATCTGCCCACTCAACATAAAACAAAAATGCCAGTTCACATCAATGCGGATTTTTTCCCGCATGCGAGCCGCCAAGAGATAGTTCTCAAAGGTGAAGGACATGAGCGAGCATGGAATGAGGCGATGATTGCTACGGCAGCTCACCTGATCGAAGATGAATTTGTTACAATTAGGAATAGCCTGAGCCCCGCTCGTTTCTGGGACCTTGGCAAAGCTAGTTTTAACCTGAAGAATGATGATGTATTTTCTAAATTTTGGGGCTCTTTTAGTAAAGCCGCATAAATTCATCCCTCCGTTAGAACCACAGGCCAAGAGTGGTGCTTGCCAAATGGTATATATAAAACCCCTGATGATATGCCTGAGCCAGAGCAAGATGCGTTATGTAGTATTGGGCTAAAAGTGTTGAATTCTGAATTACGTTCCTATTGGAATCCTCTTAAAGAGCTTGGTGTCGCCGCTCTAGGTCTGTTAGCCGTTGTCGAGGAACTAGAGGTGCAGGCTGGTACTGGTGTTGAAAAAAATAATCCCCATACGCGTGCTATGTGGTCGGTTGTTAATCGTTTACTTCAAGAGGAAGAAAAACAGAAAACCACTTCGCGAATAAACATAACAACTCCGAAAGACAGGCTTTATCAGAAAACAATACGTCGCTTGAAAAACGCAATTTTTCTGGTTGATGGGGATGGCAATGCCACTTGTCCTGATAACGTCTGGAAGATACCAGGAAGTGTATCACAAGATAGCATTGAAAGATTCGCGCCTGACTGTCCACTGGTTGATAAAGAGATAGTTAAATTTAATAAGTTAGCTGATTTAATAGATGAATACGAAATAGATGATTTTGCGAAATCCTTAGCAAAGTCTGTGGCAGATAATACGCCAGAACATTTTATTGGCCTGCAAGACACAGATGTAAAAAAACTATATGAATTGTTAACTAGCTTCGAAATGAACCCTGAAACTTCTCAGGTAGGGACAATTTTAAATGACACGCCATTTTTAAGAAAACTAGATGGTTTTGTGGCACCTGGTCGTGCTTTACTCCCTAGTGGATTTAGGGATCCAACTGGCTATTTCGAATTTGTAGATATTTCATTATTCACAAAAAAAACAGAAAAATTTGTCGAAAATTCTCTCGGAGTTGAGACGCTAGACTTTCATGACTATATCGAAAGGCACCTTGAAAGCATTCTGGATAGCGACGTTACAAAAAACGCATATCACTCTCTCCTATCGCAAATAGTCGAAAATAAAGAGAGTGATGAGAACAAACAAAAGATATACGAACTCTTATCAGACCGCGCGTTTGTTAAAACATGCAAGGGCGGTTTTGTTCTGCCTGAAGAGTGCCTATACAAGACAAAAGACTTGGAGAAAATACTCGGGAATGAAACAGTCGATTGGGTTGATGAGGAGTGGATGCCACCTAATGAGAAGACACGTCTCGGCCTAAAAATAATTCTACAAACTGAATTACAGATGCCAACCAAGCCCCAAGCCAGCCATTTTGTAACGCGATTAACTGAAATTTCTCAAGAAGGTACGCCTGATGAGGTGGCTAAAGCCGAAGAGCCTATTATACAAGAACTTATAAAACGTTGGGCCGAGCTAGATATAAATGATTTGGAACCATTAAAGGAACTAGAGTTCATTCCTGCACTTAAAGATGGAGAACGCGATTCAGAGCAATTATATGCTCCAGAAAATATATATCACGCAATTTACTCGAAAGGTTTTTCTGACCAAGTTCCCGTGACAAATTTGCCTGCTCTCACAAAAAATAGTCAGGACGTGAATGATATTCTTAAATGGCTTGGTGTTCAAAATGAACCTATTACCGCAGATGTTGTAGGGCATTTAAAACAATGCATGGCAAACAATGAACCACCTTCAAAACTTACTTATAAAATATTAAATGAGCGGGTAAAAGACGGTGATGATGTTCTCTCGATAACAGAAGAACTTCAAGGCGAGGCTTTCATTTGGAATACTGAAAATAAAATATATATGAAGTCGGAACAAATGTTTTGGTCCGTACCTCCATTTGGTAATTATTGGTGGCGCGCAACCACTAAAATGGAAAATTCCAAGGCCTTCTATGATCTTTTGGGGGTAAAGAAAGTTCCTGGCATAGAAAACTATGCAGCTCTTATTTTGGAAATAACAGGCAAAGATGTCATCGAGGATACCGACGCCCAAATTCATTCTGAGTGCCTAGCTGAACTTGGTAAAAAGTTTGATACGGGAGATGATGATGTTGCTGATATCATCAGAACACTCTGTGATGAGCCATCGCTTCTAAACAATAATAGGGAGGCTATTTGGCCATCAGACGCCGTTTGGATTGACACAGATAAATTAGTCGAGCCTTTTGGTGAAGACTTGAATGATTTTCTCGTAAAGATGCCAGACATAGATCGAGGTATCTCTGCCCGGTTGTTTCACCAACTCGACGTTTTACCAATTTCAAAAATAGTGGAACTGCAATTAGCATCTGCGCCAGATAGTAAAAATGCAAATGAAGAAACCCGAAATCTACGCGAGCGATATGACTTATTATTGTGGCTTGCGCCATCACACGAATTTCGGCTTGAATTAGAACAAATTCTTTCTCAAGTCAAAATAAGGCTAACTACTAATCTATGGACACAAGGCATATATCATGCCGGTAATCCGCCTATTATATCACCAAAAACTGAAGCTGATGCCTTTTTTGATAGGACAGACAATGTTCTCTATATCAAGGGGGATAAAGTGCGGTGGACTACAGCCTTTAAAACTATATTTGATGAGATTGAAAACCGTTTCCCCGTCGAGGGATCTTTAAGCTTAGCAGCTCATTCAGTTATGTCATCTGACAGTAGAAAAGAAGCGGAGGAAATTCTTTGTGAATCCGGATACTCCCGACCTGAAGAAAGAATGGATATTGCGGTAGGTAGGCAGTTTGATGATGAACAAGACGAGGATGATGATGCGGCATACTCAGAAGCTAAAGGACAGTCTGATAGCTACACAACAGATCAACACCATGAGAATGAAGATTTTAAAGAAACTGAAACTGAAAATGAAATAGAGCCATATGATTCTGATTCTGCTCTGAATAAGAACGCACCATTTAATGCTGGAAATACGTCCAGTGCATCCTCAAAGCAAGAGGATGGTGATCAATATAAATCTAAAACCATAAGTTCACAATTTGGCGTGGCTGATAATTCAAATAAAGAGGATGGTAGCCCTGTAAACTTTACTTCTTCTAATAGCGCGGCAGGCGCAAAAAGTAATTTTGCAATTTCATCAGCTAGGAACCGAGAGCGCGTACAAAAAACCCGCACAGATAGAATGCTAGCTTATGTCGCGAAGGGAACTGTTGGCGGCGATAATGGTTCCTTGAGAAGCTCAAATACAACTGAAACTTCTAAACTCATAGACATAGCTGCAATTAAGGCGGTTCTCAAGTATGAGGAAGATCGAGGCTGGAAACCAGTAGAGCAGTCGCACAGCAATCCAGGTTTTGATATTAGGTCGGAAGGGCCAAATGGAGAGATTAGGTTAATCGAGGTGAAAGGGCTTGATGGGGAATGGACAGATCGAGGGACAAAAATGTCAAATGTGCAATATAAGATGGCTCAAGATAACCCCGATGAGTTTTGGCTGTATGTTGTTGAGAAAGCACGGGATGTAAGCGAGCAGAGGCTAAGTGCTATTAGCAACCCATTTAAGCAAGTGAAAGAGTATTGGTTTGATAAGAACTGGCGAGATTGTTCCGAAGAGATAGCCAATCTACGCGATAGTAGTGTTCAGGAAGGTGGAAAGGTTCTGCATGAACTTTGGGGTAAAGGCACAATTGAACGCGTTGATAAAAAAGGACTTGAAATTTCGGTGTTGATTAATTTTGGCGAACTCAATGGTAAAAAATTCATTCCATTTAACGACCGTCTAAAGTTGTTAGACTAATGGCTATTTGTATTCCATCAGTAGAGTTTGCACACTCAACTTCTGACGCTGAGTTACAGTTGTTAAAAATGTTTGATGAGCAACTTGGTGTGGATTTTACAGTGCTTCACTCGGTTGCGTGGATATCTAAGCCACGAGGTAGTACGCCAAGAGATGGAGAGGCTGACTTCTTGATTGTCCACCCGCGTTTCGGTGTTTTGATAATTGAGGTGAAAGGGGGTGGCATTTCTCTTGATCAAAACAGGCAATGGATATCGACTGATCGACATGGAAAAAAATATAAAATTAAAAACCCGTTTGATCAGGCTAAGCGCGGAAAATATAGCATACTTGAAAAGTTAAAGGAAAGTCCTGCATGGGCTCGCTTGAAAATCAAACGTTTCAATATTGGTCATGCTGTTTTTTTTCCAAATATTGGGAATGGACATAAGTTCAATGCCCCAGAATCCCCACGTAACATTATAGGAGACCGTGGCAATATGGACAATCTTGCGGATTGGATTACGCAAGCTTTTGATTATTGGAACGGCGATTCAAACGGAATTTTGGATAAAATCGGGACAGGAGGGGTAGATGTAATCACGTCTATTTTTGCGCGCGTAGTGACAACAAAGCCTCTTCTATCTGCACGCATACAAGATGAGGAAAAACAACGTATTGAGTTGACGCGAAGGCAGATGGATATTCTTGATATGCTAAGGAGGCAAAAACGTGTCATCATTTCAGGTGGTGCGGGTACAGGAAAAACACTAATTGCCCGCGAAAAAGCTATACGTTTAGCAAATGAAGGCATGAAGACTCTTTTGCTTTGTTTTAACCGTGGTCTTGCTGACCACCTTAGAGAACAATGCGATAATGTTTCGAATCTTGATGTCGCAACATTTCATCAAGTTTGCAATAAATGGACTCGGCGTGCTAAAAAGGAAAAAGGACAAGATTACCTGATAGAAGCGAAACGCAACCATCCAAGAGCCGATTTGTTTAACCAGCTTATGCCGAACGCATTATCAAATGCGGTGGATGTTCTCGGGCCTACATATGATGCAATCATCGTTGATGAAGGACAAGATTTTGGCGACGAATATTGGATGCCTATTGAAATGCTTCTAAACAACTTTGACCATGGACTACTCTACGTATTTCTTGATGAAAACCAAGACATTTACAAAAGGTCGGCAAGTATTCCTATAAAAAATGAGTCAATGATCTTAGACCGAAACTGTAGAAATACTCGAGAAATTCATCAGGCAGCATACATTCATTACCGTGGAGCTTCTGTTGAACGATCAAAAATTGATGGTATGGAAGTTCAAATTCTCGGTGCTAGCACCATCCAAAAGCAGGCTAGTTCTATTGGGGCACTCATCACTCGGTTGATTACAGAAGAAAAAGTTCAACCACACAACATCGCAGTGCTATTGTGTGATGGAATTGATAAAGCTAGTTATGAGCAGGCAATATCAGCAGTGCCCATCCCAAGAACGGCGAAATACCAGAAGCTAGAAAATTATGCAGAAGGTATAATTACCGTTGATACAGTGGCTCGATTTAAAGGGTTAGAACGCGATGTAATAATTCTTTGGGCGTTTGACTCTCATTCAATAAATAGAAAAACTCTGTATGTAGGAATGTCGCGAGCGAAGTCGATTCTTTATCTTTGTGGATCAACAACTTCCTGTGAAGCAATTTTGAAACAGAGCAGTTAAATTAGCTTCATTTAAAGCGGTAGTGTCAAGGTGGTGTTTTTGTCAAACCAAGACACATGAAGTAAGCGTTTGACTATCCCCCCTGCCGTCAAAGTGGACAGAGCAATCAATGTTATGACTCCCATAGTCGGCCCTTAACGGGCCGGCTTTTTTTACTAGGTTCCCATCCTCGGGGGACGGAGGGAAGCGGTCGGCCAATCTGGCGACGGGCAGTCTCGCCGCAAG
>JALZUE010000039.1 GCA_023301705.1 Alteromonadaceae bacterium
TGCAACGTATTTACGGCACAGCATGGGCTGATAAAAAACAACTTAAAGCGTACATTGTACGTTTAGCAGAAGCTGAAAAGCGTGATCACCGTAAAATTGGTAAAACGTTAGATTTATTCCATTGGCAAGAAGAAGCGCCAGGCATGGTGTTTTGGCATAACGATGGTTGGACGATTTACACTGAATTAGAAAAATTTGTTCGTGAAAAATTACACGAATATGATTACGACGAAGTGAAAGCGCCAATGATGATGGACAGAAGCCTTTGGGAAAAATCAGGTCATTGGGATAAGTATGCTGACGGCATGTTTACAACAGAGTCTGAAAAGCGTGAATACGCCATTAAACCAATGAACTGTCCTGGTCACGTACAAATCTTTAACCAAGGATTAAAATCTTACCGTGATTTACCATTACGTATTGCTGAATTTGGCTGTTGTCACCGTAATGAACCATCGGGATCGTTACATGGACTAATGCGTGTTCGTGGTTTTACACAAGATGATGCACATATCTTTTGTATGGAATCACAAGTACAAGCAGAAGTTAAAAAATGTATTGAAATGGTGTATGACGTATATGGATCGTTTGGTTTTGAAGATATTGTTGTTAAATTATCTACGCGTCCAGAAAATCGCATTGGCAGTGATGAAATTTGGGATAAAGCAGAAGCTGGTTTAGCACAAGCATTAACCGACAGTAATATTGCCTTTGAGTACTTACCAGGTGAAGGGGCTTTTTATGGTCCTAAAATTGAATTCACCTTAATGGACTGTTTAGGGCGTGCTTGGCAATGTGGTACCGTGCAATTAGATTTTGCATTACCAGAGCGTTTAGGTGCAACTTATGTGGGTGAAGATAACGAACGTTACACACCGGTGATGATTCACAGAGCAATATTGGGTTCATTAGAACGATTTATTGGTATTTTAATCGAAGAATTTTCAGGTAAGTTTCCAACATGGTTATCGCCAATTCAGGCGACAATTATGAATATTACTGATAAACAAGCACCATATTGTGAAAAAGTGGTTAAAAAACTGAAAGAAAGTGGCTTTAGAGCAAAACTAGACTTGAGAAATGAGAAGATAGGCTTTAAAATCCGCGAGCACACTTTAAAACGTGTTCCGTATCTTTTAGTCGTTGGTGACAAAGAAATGGAAAGCGGCGAAATTTCAGTTCGCACACGTAGTGGTGAAGATTTAGGAAAAATGACCGTTGAAGACTTTCTTGCAAAAATTACACAAGAAGTGAAAACAAGGGTATAATGTATTTTAACGCTAACCCTAATGAGAAAATGGGTTTGATATCTATTAAGTTCTTTGGAGGAACTGACTATTAAAAATGGTCCTAAAGGCGGTCAAAAAGAACCGGCACATCGTTTAAACGAATTAATCACAGCACCAGAAGTACGTTTAATTGGTGTTGAAGGTGAAGCTCTTGGTATTGTGACATTAAATGAAGCAATGGATGAAGCTGACAAAGCTGGTGTTGATTTAGTTGAAATCAGCCCTACCGCTAAACCTCCTGTTTGTCGTGCGATGGATTACGGCAAATTTCTTTACGAAAAAAGTAAAGAACAGAAAGAACAGCGTAAAAAGCAAAAACAAATTCAGGTGAAGGAAATTAAGTTCCGTCCTGGTACAGATGAAGGCGATTATCAGGTAAAACTACGCAACCTGAGACGCTTCATAGAAGGTGGAGACAAGGCTAAGGTAACGTTACGTTTCCGAGGCCGTGAAATGGCTCACCAAGAATTGGGTTTAGATCTTTTAAATCGTGTTAAGAAAGATTTAGAAGACATTAGTGTTTGTGAATTCTTCCCTCGTAGAGTGGAAGGGCGCCAAATGATAATGGTTCTAGCTCCAATCAAACGATAGTACTTGGTAATAGCAAGTAGTTGTGTGAATACTTTATGTAAATACACAGCTCACCAATATTATCTAGCAACGAGTTATTGAGGCCTGCAAGTATAGTTAGTAAGTTCGCTTATTTTAATTATCGCCTGAATAACTAAATTTAAATGGCAATTATTTAAGGTAACTTAAGTAATGAATGCGGAGTAATATTCATGCCTAAAATGAAAACAAATAAAGGTGCTGCAAAGCGCTTTAAAGCGACAGCTACTGGCTACAAATTTAAACAAGCGGGTCTACGTCATATTTTGACTAAGCGCCGTACTAAAGTTAAGCGTCATCTTCGTGCTAAATGCATGATCGCCGCATCTGACATTAAGTCAGTTAAAAAACTTTTACGTCACGGTTAATAGGAGAGATATAAAATGGCTAGAGTAAAACGCGGTGTTGTAGCACGCGCACGTCATAAAAAAGTTCTAAAGCAAGCTAAAGGTTACTACGGTGCTCGTAGTCGCGTTTATCGCGTTGCTTTTCAAGCTGTAACTAAAGCAGGTCAATACGCTTACCGTGACCGTCGTCAACGTAAACGTCAATTCCGTCAACTTTGGATTGCTCGTATCAACGCAGCATCTCGTCAAAATGGTTTATCTTACAGTCGTTTCATCAACGGCCTTAAGAAAGCATCTATCGAGATTGATCGTAAGATCTTAGCTGATATCGCAGTATACGATAAAGCAGCTTTCTCTGTATTAGTGTCTAAAGCAGAAGCTGCTTTAGCATAAATACAGGCTGAAAACTTTGGAAAAGGACGCTATTAAGCGTCCTTTTCTTTTTCTAAAAATTGATTTTATGATTTGATATTTATACATTAAGCATCAATGCATAGTGTTAATATTAACGAATGCGGTTTTTAACAAAGAGTATTCGTTAATATTAATCGTTTTTTAAGTGAAGGTTTGAAACCATGAGTTTAACTGATACCGTTTTGGCGGTGAATGATGATTTACCTATTCGTACATCTGGCCCAGTACATAGCGGAAAAGTACGCTCTGTTTATTGGTTAACTGAAGAAGACAGTAAACGCTTAATTGCAGAAAAAGGTTACCAAGTACCTAACGATACACCTTTAGCAATTATGGTGATCAGTGATCGTATTTCTGCATTCGATTGTATTTGGCGCGGAGAAGGTAATGTTCGTGGTGTACCAGGAAAGGGCGCAGCCTTAAATGCTATTTCAAATCATTGGTTTAAATTATTTAAAGAACAAGGCTTAGCTGATAGCCACATTTTAGATATTCCACACCCATTTGTATGGATAGTGCAAAAAGCTAAACCGGTGATGATTGAAGCTATTTGTCGTCAATACATTACTGGTTCAATGTGGCGTGCTTATGAAAAAGGTGAACGTAATTTTTGTGGTATTGAATTACCAGAAAACTTAGCAAAAGACAGTAAGTTACCAACACTTTTACAAACGCCATCTACCAAGGGTATTTTAGAAAATATTCCAGGTGTTCCAGCTGTTGATGATGTTAACATTACGCGCAGTAATATCGTTGAAAATTTTGAAGCGTTTAATTTTAAGTCGATAGACGATATTGCGTTATATGAAAAACTGTTGAAAGAAGGCTTTGATGTTATTTCCACGGCTTTAGCAAATATTGATCAAGTATTTGTTGATACAAAATTTGAATTTGGTTACGTTAAAGATGTTAACGGCGCTGATAAACTCATTTATATGGACGAAGTAGGCACGCCTGACTCTTCTCGTATATGGGATGGTGAGCAATACCGTGCTGGTAAAGTAGTTGAAAACTCAAAAGAAGGGTTCAGACAGTTATTACTGAATCATTTTCCAGATCCAGATATTTTGTTAAACAAAGATCGCATGACAGAGCGTTTAGCATTAGCTAATGACAATGAATTACCAATTGATGTGTTAATGGCTGTATCAAAAACCTATATTGATATTGCAGAGAAAGTAACGGGGCAGAAAATCGTATTAAGCGATAACCCTAAAGCTGAAATTATTGCGATATTAAAAGAGCAATATCAACTTATTGAAGACTAAAGCTTAGCTGATACTTTTAAGTGTTTACATAAATTTTTGGTTAGTATCTATGTAAACACTTAACATATTTAAGAATATTTATTTGCTGGTTGTTTTTGTTTGCCATGCTCTTGTGAAATTAAATGTACTCCTTGCCAAATAAATTCTTTAGCCGTATCTAGTAGTACAATATTTTTATTAACTAAGTTAAATTGACCTAACAAGAAGTATTCTAAATTTAATTCATCTAACACTTTATGATCAACAAAATGCATGTTCCATTTATTAAATAAATTTTTTTTAATTGGTTTAGTTAAAGAAATTAAAACGTCATGCCTGTAGTCATCTTTGATTCTTTGATACAAAGATGAAATAGTATTAACATCACCTTCTAAATATTGAACAAAATATCCGGCTCGAAAACATATAAAACCATTGATGTTTTGACTTCGATTAAATTGTTCTGAGATAACAACGAGTTCAGCTATTTGCTCTTCTGTAAAATTTACCTTAGCTTTACTGTAGTAAATAAGTGATTGCATTGTGTCGTCCTTTCAATTTTTTGTCCATAATCAAATCATAGTACAACAATTGGTCAGCGAGAATCATTGAAATTGTGTATGAAATTCAGTTATTTTAATCGTAATAGCATATTGAACACTTTTCTTTTTAGATAAAGCCACTTAATTGCTACATTATTTTACAATTTTTGTGTAAAATCACTCACCATATTATTAATACACTATCTGTAACTAAAGCTCTTAGTAGCGCAGAGGAAACAATGAATTTAGACGATATCATATTACAGGCAGAAACAGCGATCAGTGAAGCTAATGATCCAACTGCGCTTGATGAAGTTCGTGTGAACTTTTTAGGTAAAAAAGGTCAATTTACTGAACTAATGAAAGGCTTAGGTAAATTACCAAAAGAAGAAAAACCTAAAGCTGGTCAAGTCATCAATATTGCGAAGCAAAAAGTTCAAAAAGCATTGAATGCTAAAAATGAATTTTTGCGAGAACAAGAAATTGCTAAGCAATTGGCGTCTGAATCAATTGATGTCACCTTACCTGGTTTAACAAATGAGTTAGGTGGTTTACACCCAGTTACTAGAACAATTGAACGTATTGAAAGCTTTTTCACCGAACTCGGTTTTGAAATAAAAACAGGGCCTGAAGTAGAAGACGATTTTCATAACTTTGACGCGTTAAATATTCCTGAGCATCATCCTGCTCGTCAAGATCATGATACTTTCTATTTTAATCCAAAATTAGTGTTACGTACGCAAACATCAGGTGTTCAAATTCGTACCATGGAAGCTGAAAAGCCGCCGTTACGTATTATTTCTCCGGGTAAAGTGTACCGTAATGATTATGATCAAACACATACACCAATGTTTCACCAAGTTGAAGGCTTATTCATTGATAAAGATGTTAGCTTTACACATTTGAAAGGCATTCTTCACGACTTTTTGCACAACTTTTTTGAAGAAGACTTAGAAATTCGTTTTCGCCCTTCGTATTTTCCATTCACTGAACCTTCTGCAGAAGTTGATGTAATGGGTAAAAATGGTAAATGGTTAGAAGTATTAGGTTGCGGAATGGTACACCCAAATGTTTTAAAATCAGTAGGCGTTGATCCTGAGGTTTATACAGGGTTTGCCTTTGGTATGGGTGTAGAGCGTTTAACCATGTTACGTTACGGCGTCAATGATTTACGTTCATTCTTTGAAAATGATCTTCGTTTATTAAAACAATTTAAGTAAGGCAACGGATAATGAAATTTAGTGAATCTTGGTTACGTGAATGGGTTAATCCAACACTTTCATCTGACGAACTAGCACACCAAATTACAATGGCAGGCCTTGAAGTAGATGCTATTGATCCTGTTGCAGGTGCATTTTCAGGTGTTGTGGTAGGTGAAGTGGTTGAATGTGGCCAACACCCAGATGCCGATAAATTACAGGTAACTAAAATTAATGTTGGTAGCGCTTCTACAGATGGAGAGTTAATTGACATTGTTTGTGGTGCTAAAAACTGTCGTCAAGGTTTAAAAGTTGCTGTTGCTATGGTTGGCGCTGTTTTACCTGGTGATTTTAAAATTAAGAAAGCCAAATTACGTGGTCAACCGTCATTTGGTATGCTGTGCTCTGAGTCTGAATTAGGCTTAGCCGACAGTGCAGACGGTATTATTGAACTACCATTAGATGCGCCTGTTGGTGAATGTATTCGTGAATATTTAGACCTTAACGATATAACAATTGATGTTGATCTAACGGCTAACCGTGGTGACTGTTTAGGCATTAAAGGTTTAGCTCGTGAAGTAGGTGTATTAAATAGTTTAAGTGTTACAGAGCCTACTATTGAACCAGTTAAAGCAAGCATTGATGATAAA
>JALZUE010000040.1 GCA_023301705.1 Alteromonadaceae bacterium
TATTTTAACCAATTGTCTGGCGGGCCGTAAAGGCCCGTCAACTTACTCATCACGTTTGGTGTTAGAGGTTTAAGGTAAAGAAATTTGGTGCGGCCGAGAGGGCTTAGCGCTTTCCATTAAGTCAATGAATACAATGAGTTATATAGGATCGCAAGTCATTTGTGAGGCAATACTTCAGGGTATTAGTGAGGCAAAACACCTTAATACTACGCTGTCGCCCAAGGTAGGCTTTCATAAAGCCCTATGGTTGCCTCCCAACACACGGCAAATTCTGGAAGCTTACCTTTTCCCAACTCTAGTTCTAATGAATTCCAACGAGCAGAGGCGCGCCGAGCTATTTCTGGATTTCGCATACTATCAGGCGCTGGCGTTATTCCTCTAGACTCACTCTTCTCAATCAACCTTTTCAAAATCAGCTCACGGTCTTCATTCTTCAAAGGCACGCTTTCTACGATATGCCATATATCATAAGGGTCTTGGCGTCGTTCACGTCTTCTTGGCACCTGCTGAAGTAACGCTCGCAGTTTCTCAGCAACCAATTCTGCGAGTCCATATGCAAGAATTGAATTTTCTTCGCTAATAGAAAGTAGTTGCAACTCCTCTGCGGGTTCATTGAAAGAAATGTCTAATGATAATGCGGGGCCACCAATTCCAGCCTTTAGCCTTTTCATCTGACCGTCATTGCTCCGATGCGCATACAAAACTTTTACACCCAAGCCAGGAAAGTCAGCCTCATCAAATTTTTTCTTTGGCAATCGCTTTATAGTTCCAACTTTTAAAGCCATATCTGGATGCCCTCTCTCGAGCGCAATAAAATCGAATGATGCGTCCAACAGATCTTTTATTTCACTAGGGTCTTCTTTGTTCGGACGCCTAGCTAATGAAAGGTCAATATCAGCAGTTAAGCGAGGACTGCCATACGCCAATCCCATCAAAACTCCTCCTTTTAAGGAGCAACTTTTTGCGTAGTCGTCAAACGAAGCAAACGCGTTAAGCGTTATATCAATCGCCTGCCTAAGCTGACGAGCTTGTGGGTTGGGCGCCGCCAATATCCAGTCCCTTATATTGACTTCGACTTTAGGCAAATTCGCGCTAGGTTGAACTGCGTTATGCATTTATCGAAATCATCCATTTTTCAGAGAACGTTGGCAAATACGAACGCTCAGGATCTAACTTACGGCTGCCTCCACGAGCTGCAAATTTAGTCCAACTTTCAATCACTGGATGCTTTAAATCCAGTCGTTCTGACAGCACATACCCGCCGCGCACTTTAACAATTGGGGAAACTGCCTCCTCATCTATGATTGCAACTACTTCCTCATGTAATTTTTTGCCACGACTTTTATAGAGAGAATCAAATATCTCTAAAACATGTCCCATCCCGCCGCATAATACAGGTTTCGTAAGCATATCGACAAAGGTAGATGCCTGCGTCGTTACTCGCGTATAACTGCCTCCAAGGTCGGTTGAAGTCGAAGGTGCTTTAGTTTCAGATATGCTAATCAGTGGGGTATAGTCTACATCTCGAAAGCGACCAATATTTCTATTTGTTATTGGAAGAACAGGTTGTGGCCAAGATGATGGGAATTCTTCCAGCATTTTTTGCTTTACTAGGCCGGAGTGAATTCTAGAAAATATGATTTTATCCGGAATTCGATTTGTAAGCTGCCATAGTCGCATTGCAGATAGATACGCGACGTGACTATACGGATCAGATAGACATATCATTTCTTCTGGAGAGAGGCTTGGTTTTGATATTATTCTCCAAGTGCCTTTTCTGCTCCCCCTTATCATACCAACAGATATTGAAAGCTGATCTGCATACTTAGAATAGTCATCTACGGTCGGCACATCCCTTCTAAGGTACAAGCCTGAACGGTTTTCTATTTTATGCAATTCATCTATGGCTCGGTACACATCGATTGCCGTAACAACTGGTTTGTTGAGCGTTTTTAACCTCTTCGCTAGTTCATCGATAAGTTTAGACATTGCGCCATTCCAGATTTAAACATACAGAACAGGCATACCATTGCGTCCTAAGGACGCAATGGTATGCCTGATATCATATTTTGTCAAGCGAATTTTTGTCGATAGATTTTTCGGATAATTGGAACTATGATAGCATCAGGGAATAATGCGTCCTTAGGACGCATTATTCCCTGATAACCTTAATGTCAAGATATAAATTTATCATGTCTTGCCAGTTTGGCTGGCAACTTCTTCAACTAGAGACTCCGTTCCCTGTGCGCAAAGCGTTTGCATATAACCGCTCTAATGGCTCAATTGTCCGTCTTAGGCATGTTCCGCGGGAGGCGTTACTGAATTAAAGCCGCCCCTACCGCTTCCGTTCTTCTATTACCGGCAAATCTGCACCTTATCCTTACGACCTCTAAGGTCGCACTACATTTAAGCCAACCTTAACGGATTGGTACAAATCAATTAACTCCCCCATCCCCATATCGAGAATTGGTTCGTACATGAATGCGTTAATGTGAATGTTAGCAGGCGTGATTAAATTCACTCTTCGCAGGATTCCAATTTCCTCTGTTTGATTATTGTAATGCTCTTTAAACGCTTGGAAAAGTTCACCTGTTTGCTTTTTTGCAACGTCATAGTCCGCATCATTATCGCGAATTTTAGCGATCATATAACGCTCTGACCAAATTCTAATAGCAATTGAAAGAACAATTTTGTGCTCCAAATTGACACCCTCATCAATGATCTCACATGCATTGGCAGCATTGAAAATATACTCAATTACACTTTCATCCAGATTAACGTCTGGAAAAGCACAGTGCGGTAAGTTTTTTTCAAAGACCGTTTTATAATCTTGAAGAGCAAGGCCCTCCGTTTCGTCCTTAAAGTGAAGCATCCGAGTTAACTGCAAATAGTCCTCGTTATCATTACCGTCAGCATCTCTATCACCCAATGTATACTCTATGACATTTCTCAGAAATGGAATGTAGGCTATCAGTACTGATGGTTCCGCAAGCCGACTTTGCCACTTTTGAAATGGGCTTTGGATATCAGACTGCTTAAACGAGTCTAATTTAATAGCACTGGCTGATTTAAATGCCAACTTGCATTGGTGGGCTGGGGGAATCTTCCTGCTCGCAATTGTTCGCAAGAAATCAAAATTGTGAGTCAGAATAATAGCCAAAAAATTATTATCATCTGCTCTGGTGACGTCTTCCAAGAAATCAACTATTGCAAATTTATTTTTATAATCGAAAGAATCGGCAATATCGTCAAAGATGAAAAGAGTTTTGTCGCGATTTTTCCAGCGAACAAAAACCTCATACATTATATCAAGAATGTAAAGCGCCCGCCCTTCTCCTGTACTAAGCGCGCGAAGCAATGTTTGCCTTTCGGATGGAGCATAACGCCGTTCTTCGGATCCCTCCCTAATGATAAAGCCTACAGAAGGAGCGTTGCCTTTCAGAATGATATCTGCCTTGTTCTCAACGACTATCTCAAAAGGCAGATACAAGAAGCGACGATTAAAGTCCGCTACTACGTCGTCCCAATCGCCTCTGCTATTCTCCGCATCAGCAATAATTTCAGCTAATGCATCTTGTCCTCTTTCATATTCCTCAACAAGGGACTTGTATTCATCTAAAGCGGTTAAAAGATATTGCACCCAAATAGCTCGTTTTAGACCTTCAGGGTCACTCAACATTGGCAATAAATGCTGATTTTTGGTTATGTAATCCCGGAAAGTTTGAAGCTCCTTATTCTTAAGCTTAGAATTAAAAGCATCAAATTTCTTGCTCACATCAGGATCGTTCAAAACCCGTTGTCTCTCCTCTTCGATGCGCTCCAAAAGTGATTGGTCTGAAGAAACTTCCTCTTTTTCATCCGTGTTCTCATCAGCTAGACTGATCGTATGTCCTGCGCTAAAGAAATTGTTCGCCTTAAGCTGCTGCTGAATTTGCGTTACATTATGGTACTGAAAATTCTGCCTTAAAATGGGGGATTTTGTAGTTATTTCATTATAACTCTGCGCAAAGCCCTCTACAGCAGATGCAACATCTTTGCCCTCTAAAAGCTTCTGAACCTTTGCATCATATAAAATCTTATAATTTACTTTTGAAAGTTCTGATTTGTCGGTGCTTTCCAATTCGTCTTTGACTGAAACCAACGCATCATAATAGTCTGCCTCAAATATTTTTTCTATGATAGGGGCTAGGTTTTCACGCGACTTTTCGCCAAATCCTGATAGACTTCTGAGAGTTTTATCTAATGCTTTTTTTGCTTCGCCAATAGAACGATGAACTTCTTCATATTTCGCTCTAAGGTCAGAATTTGCGAGAAGTGTCGATACGTGATCTGAAACAAATCTATCATTGTATGACTCTACAACGAAGATTTCCTCTTTTGTGAGCACTTCGTCGTTTAGCTTAATTTCACAGACTGTCTCACGGTCAGGAAAGTGTAAATCTTTTGGTTCACTCCCGTTCGATAAATCTATCATGGTCTTTGCCAAAGATGTCTTCATAACACCATTAGGCGCATAAATAGCGTAACCTTTGTGCTTGAAGACCAAATCAGTCTCAAGCTTTCCGATGCCGTAGCAGTTTTTTAAATTCAAACTTAAAGTATCAGCCATAGATTTTTTACATTCCTATATTTGTTTTCTTTTATAGTCATAAACTGATGGAATTCACACTGGGAAAAAGACAAAGAATTAGTCCAGATAAGCTCACCTCGTAGCGAACCGACTTGAATTCAATCTAACGTCCAATCCCTCTCGTCCGTCCAGCATCCCAATCAATGCCGCCGCCGCCAAGCACGCGGCCTTTGATGCGCTTGCCCCACTTCTGCGCGTGATGGCTCTCCCACGGGACGAGATAGAAAGCTCGCTGCGTTTCTATGATGGCGTGAGGGCCTTGCGTCAGTTCAAATTTCTGCGCAACCGTGCCTTCAATTAGCCGCCCTGACTGCGCTGCAATATGAGCTTTGCCTGTCATCTTCTCCAGCTTCTCGGTTGCGGCTGTGAACCCTTCCGTCTCTAGGGCTTTCAAATAGCCGCGCTTATAGATGATAGAGGTCTTATGCGCGTCTTGGCGTAGCTCTGCGTAGCCTCGCTTAACGAGCCATGTGCGGCGCTGCTTAAAAGCTGTGTCGAGTTCTTTCGCAAAAGCGCTCATTGTCGAGCTAACGTCCTTCATCCCACCTCTGCCCCAACTGACTTGCGAGCGATCAAGCCAAGTCGCACCGGGACTCGTAAGTTGTGCCTCTAAGTCCTGAACCGATAGTAGCTTAACGCCTGACGCACGGCCTTGCTTCATATCGAGCGCGATAGCCTTTTCCTCAAAGTTCTCTGGCACACGCCACTCGGAAGGATCGCCGTCCTTATCTTTGCTCGCGACTCGCACAACGCCAGCCTTAACCAGTGTGGCGAGGCGAAGCCTATGCGCCCGCATATGAGCAGCGCCTCTGCTGCCGCTTCCATCCGTCCAATCCTCTGGCCCGCTCGTGGCGATAGCGTAAGTCCCGACCAGCCCATTGTGCGGCTTGCCATGATAATCTTTTCCCGTCGCGATGGCTTGGATGTTACGGTCAACTGTGCGCAAGTTAGGCGGTGAGACTTCGATAATCGAGCCAACCTTAGCGGCTTCGCCCGCTCGCGTGTCCATGCCCGTTTCAACCGTGCTGACATAACCGTCAGTGCCGTCGATAATAAACCGCACCTTGCCGCCGCCTTTGGCGTCCGCATCCATACCCTCATCACGGCCAAGGCTCTTGGCAATCACGCGGCCAATGACGCGCTTATTGGTTAGCTTGCCGTCATAGTCTGTGCGTCCATTGTTCAAACGGATGGGCCGCCTGATATTCGCCCGCTCCATAGCGCCATGAATGTCTTTCGTCAGCTGCTCGCGCTGCTCAATCTGCCCCAGCGTTTTGAAGGCGTCTTTTTCAATTCGCCAGAGGCCGTCATACTCGGACTGCGCCAAGCCCATTTTCTCAAGATGTTTCACCCGTCCGATTAGGATGTGCCTGTTCATGGATGAGTTGGCAGGGAATGTACTGGCGGCTGACCCTGCACGTAGGTCGATTGTGTTGTTAAGTTTGTCTATCCCATTAGCAATATGTCTATCCGCTGTCGTGACGCGCATAGCGCCCACTTCGCGCTTCATCTCCTGCTGAATGGCAAGCTCGGACTTCCAGCCCAGTTCGCGGGTGAGTTCTTCCTCCAGCCGTCCTCTTATGCCGCGCGAGATATACTCGCCTGCAATGTTCAATCCTTTGCCGTCATGGGTCACGCCTCGCGCGATGATATGCGTGTGTGGATGGGCCGTATCAAAATGGTCAACCGCCACCCAATCTAGCCGCGTGCCCAAGTCCTCTTCCATCTGCGCCATAAGCGCCCGCGTTGTGTCTTTAAGGTTGGGCGTGCCGTCACCGTTTACGCGGGCTAGTTCTGCGCCGTCTTCTGGCGAGATCATGATCCGAAACTGATGCGGGTCGCCGCGTCCGTCAAAGCTCTCTTGTGAGCGGGCAACGAAGTCCCGCCCGTCAATCTCAACGCCGTCCTCTGGGCCGTAGAGCTGGCCGCGCGTTGGGGTCAGTTCCGCCGAGCCTTCCAGCCCCCTCAGCACGCTCGACGCCTGCGCCCTCGCGCTGAAGGTAAGCCAAGTGGCCCCGCGAGACTGAAGACTTTGCATTACGCAGTTTAACGACGCGGACTTTCACAATAGCGCGGCGGGCGCGGTAGCGGTCTCCCGTCGCCTTGTGAACGCGCCAGCCTTGCTTTGGGCCAATGCCGCGTTCCAAAGCGGCTCGCCCTCGACCTCGCGCGTTGAAGCGTCCTGTGCGCGGCTTGGAGGGAATCGTCAGCGTCCGCCGCCCAGAAACCGCCTTGCCTTTCACAAGCGCAATGCGGGTCTCTTGGAAAAACCCCTTATAGTTAGCGGGGATATTGACCTCAGAGCCTCGACTGCTGGACTTGCGGGCTTTGGCTCTTAGGCGGAAATCATCTTCATTGTTCATGCGCCCATAATCGGGCAAAATAAGGGTGTTTGTCTCGAAGGAAGCTGTTTGGAAATTGCAGGGGAACGGGAGTTTCTAGGTATTTGCGGGATAGGGGCACTTTGGAGGCATCGCGCATGAGTTACTGAAAAAGTAACACCCCAACTCGCGTAGCAAAAACAGAGCTTTAGCGTCGAAGTGCCCCCAAAAGGGCGGTTCGCTTTATCTTGCTAAAGCTCTTTTCTTTCTTAATTTCTCCTCAAGCGCCAAACCTATCTAATTAATTACGCTCTCTCAAAACAGAGCCGTCCGACGCGCCTGCTGGAGCCGCCCACACGAGCGGAGGCAGGCGTGTTGGACTCGCCGCAAAGCGGGGAAGGAACACATTCATCTTCTGTTATAAAGTCGTTATTGCTGCTTGAGAGATAATTGGATATTGTAAATTATGGCTAATATCCCGATCGAGAAGAATACAGACAAGGAGCTTCCAGTACCAACGTTATGGCGAGCTGCTTTAAAAGAACTAGCTGATAGCTTTGTCTATGATGGGTTCTATTCGTTAAAAAGTACATTTTTAGTTAGAGCAATCGATAACGACATAGTCAAAATTAACAAAAACAATATCGAAAAGTATCCTGATCAAATTGGCTTATTGATGCAAAAGTGTTGGGACACATCGATTTATGTATGGACAGGAAAAGATTGGGTAGTATCGGTTGACCTGTCGACATCAGACGGAGAAACTAGCGATCTAGTCTTGCACACAATCGTTAGGGAAGTAGCAGGCTCTTACAATATTGAAGCGGGACTTATCTATGTCCCTTGAGCCAATTACGGTGAAACCGGGGCCAGTATCATGGCTCATGTCTATGTTCTGTATCGTGCTGTGTGTATCGTTTGGAGGCATGACGATTCAATCTGTAGCGCAAAACGATGATGTGCTATTTTGGATATTATTGGGGCCACCACTTTCACTTTTGATGGGTTTCGGCGCTTACATTATCATATGGACACGCCTGCGAGCGTCAGGAGCGTTTGTAGAACATCGTGGATTAGGTGGCTGGCAGTCAATCGAATGGGACGATGTAATCGGATTATTGAACCACTCTGTGCTGGGTTCGCGCCTACATACTAAAAGCGCAAAGCCTATGCCAGTATGGGCGTATGGCGCGAGATCACGTGAGATGAGAGCACTTTTTGAACTCTATGAAAAACCTTTTGAGCCGTAAGAAAGCAACATTATGGCCTTAATTTCGAGCGCATTGACTTCGGCTATTGTTGCCTTTGCAGTAACGGCTGTGCCGATATTATTTAGTCGAAAGTCTAAACGTGTTAAAGTAAAGGCATCGAATAGTGGCGAGAAAACTATCGACTATGCTAGCTTTGTCTTTTGGGTAATTTACGGAGGCGGAGCCTTGTTTAGCATAATAGGGGTTCTTGTTTATTGGCTTTCAGATGAACCTATAGCTGGAATAGTCTTTTTAGTATTGGGTCTCATTTTGCTTATACCCGCCTTGCTTTTGCAATTTGTTGACACCTCAGTTAACTGGTCTTCGGAGTCTATATCTGGTGCAAAGTCAGGTGTCAGCTTAAAGAAAAATCGGATTCTTTGGAAAGATATTATCTCAGTAAAGTCTCACCCTAATCAAACAATAGAGCTAAAAGATTCAGCAGGAAAAAGTGTTGTATGGTCAGTCTACTACAACGGTTGGTATGAGATTATCAGTGACCTAAGGCGTTTGAGACCCGATATTGACACCAGTAATTTCGAGTAATTGCTCTTTATCTAACTCCTAAATGGATAACTTTGTAGCAGCTCTGCACTCACTGGATGCACAATTTTCAACATCTCATCTCTACGGTATTTCAGTGACCCTCCATCGCCGTATTCAGGGCGCGGATTACGGTGACCCATGAGGGTGCAGCGCAAGCCGTAGTCCAACCCGCCCTCCAACATGCGCTTCTCAAAACTATGCCTGAAACTATAAATACGATGGCTTGTTGTCGGCAAAAGCTCTCTGACTTTGAAGCCATTTAAGAGCGTTTGAGACAAGAGATAGCCTCGATCTTGATAGTGCGGGAAGCCATTTGGGGCACGTTTCATCGCTTCAACCGATACTCCAACAAGTGGAATTTCGCGCACGGATGCCGTTGATTTCAATGCGCGCTTGGAGCTTGAACGAATACGGATATGCGGGATTTCATGGTCTAAGCGAATGTTCTCCAGCTCAATATTGGCCAGCTCGCTAGGTCTACATCCTGTCTCAATCATAGCGAGACATAGCAAAGCAGCTTCGCGGTTTAGTCTCTTAAAGACGTTCGGTGCGAGAATTTTCGACCTGACCCAATCATCACTGAACGGCTGCACTTGTTTGAGTTTGGGCGAGGCAAAGCGTAAATTGCGAAACGGGTTTTGGCGGTTCTCATCGCCAATATGCTCAAAGTATCTGCGGTATAGTTTGCGGAGATTTCCAAGGTCGCGGTTAGCGCTGCTCCCGCTCAAAGGTTTTCGGCTGTCTTTTGGCTGAACACGGTCTGCCCAAAAGCGGTAGACATTACGCGCCTCGTCTCGTCCAATCTCCATCATATCCATATCGCCGTTTAGCTTGATAAAGTTCGCCACGGCGCGGCGTTTGACCTTGGTGTAGGTCTTAAGCTGTTCAGGTGATTTCCCTGTCTGCTCATCCAACGCAATCTCGCATAGATATAGCTCCAGCGCTTGGCTGATTTTCACCTTTGGCGTTTCTGCCAAGCCGAGGAGTGCATCCGCATCCCTTTGTTGCTTTGGTGATAGAGGGCCGTTGATTGGGCCTAGTGCCGTCACGCGCTGAACAATCTGTTCACCGTTCAATTTGTCCACGATTTCAGAGACTGGCATATAGGTGAAACCAAACGCTTGTGCCCGCTGCTGTAAGTCCTTCATCACGGCATCGGGTGCAGGGGTTCCGAAGCGGCTGGGCGTAATCTCACTCCATCGCTGATCGTCTGCGGCGGCGCATATATCACGGCGCTGCCTTGCCACTTTGCGGCTATCTGTTTCAAGAGAACGGTAAATCAACACACGCTCATCGATGTGGCGTACCGCTTTTGGGACGCGGCGCACATAATGCCATATGTCATTTCGTAGTTTTAGATACTGATCTGGACGCTGAATCGACCTCATATAGCCATCTCCTGTCGTGCCAATTGTAAGGCAAGAAGTTAGGCAAATCGCGCGAGTTACCGTATGGAAAGTACAGGAAAGAGAGATTTTCCGAGACTTTTCAAAGGCTTACGCTCTTTGCAATGTCAGGAAAGTGGTGCGGCCGAGAAGACTCGAACTTCCACCCATGTTACTGGACAGCGACCTCAACGCTGCGCGTCTACCAATTCCGCCACGGCCGCACATTAAGGTGA
>JALZUE010000041.1 GCA_023301705.1 Alteromonadaceae bacterium
ACAGTGTCAGTTCCGTCTGTATTCACAGCCGTCAGGCCATTCGTTGCGACATAAGCCGAGTTCAACCCATTGTTAGCAATTAAAGTCGCCGCGTCATCATCATTTGGCGCGATATAATCCGCCGTGCTTTGCGCTTCGATATTATCGGTAATACCGTCATTATCAGAGTCGAGGTCTAAGTGATTGGCAATACCGTCTACATCAGAATCAACTTCATACCTGATATAAACTAGACCGTTACCACCGACAGCACCGTTATCGCCGCCGACTGCGACACCCGCAACGTAGTTAGGATCATCCGTGTTGACAGTCTCTGTCAGGTTACCTTGCAGAAGAACAGCTTCACTGCCGATTGTTTCATCAACAAAGCTAGAGCCACCTCCGCCAGCGCCATCTTGTGTCGTGCCTGACGCAAATTGACCGCCGCCGCCGCCGCCGCCGAAGTAACCGCCGCCGCCGCCGCCGCCAGCACCCGCGTTAGTTCGGTTTGTACCACCGCCTTCGCCGCCTTGGAATTGTGTTCCTGTCTCAGCCAAGTTGACTCCTGTACCGCCAGCGTCACCGCCCGCAGTTTGCGAGCCACCGTGCCCAATTTGAACCGCGCTACCGTGGGTAGAATCCTGTCCAATCAATCCGCCGCCCGCACCACCAGCGGAGAAAACGTTGACTGGGGAAGAGGAACCGCCGCCGCCGCCGCCCGCCGTGAGGACTTCAACGCCGTTAATCCGAATGGCGCTTCGACCGCCGCCAGATGCGCCATCATGTACGCTTGCTACATCATCACCAGCTGCACCGCCGCCGCCGAATTGCGGTGTTAAGTCGTCTGTGATGCCGCCTTCGCCAACAATTATTTCAATGACATCGCCAGCTGTGACCTGCAATGTCGCACCAGTGAAGCCACCTGCGCCGCCCGATGTTGCGCCGCCGCCGTCACCGCCGCCAGCGCCATAGGCCCCAACTTCGATCTGGGTCACACCAGCAGGGACTGTGAATGTCTGAATGCTGCCAGTGAAAGCGAACACATCCGTTAACATCTCGTCTATATCCAAAATACCGTCATTATCATCATCGATGTCGAGGAAATCTTCAACGCCGTCACCGTCTGTGTCAGTCGGCACATCGCGGAAATCAACGTCTTGGACTAACGGCACACCACCACTGGCATCGCCGTCAGTATCTGGGAGCGCAGCTGCGCCCGCCGCGTTGCTTTCATTGACGTCAAAACCGTCATCAGCGAGCGTTCCATTTTGTGTATCGAATACATCGAACAAGCCATCACCATCGGCGTCAGTTGACGCATCAGAAAGACCTGTCGCCGTCCCTGTCAGGCCAGCTTCAACTGTATCACTCCGCCCATCATTATCGGAATCTGTGTCGATTAAATCAGCATCACCATCGCTATCCGTATCAACAGGCGTCAGGACATTCGTAGCCACATAAGCCGAGTTCAATCCATTGTTGGCCGCGAGTGTCGCCGCGTCGTCCGCATTTGGCGCGATATAACCTTCCGTCGTTTGAGCCTCAACATTATCGGAAATACCATCATTATCGGAATCAAAATCAAGATGATTGGCAACACCATCAGTATCTGTATCAACCGCAAATCGGATATAAACTAAACCGTTACCACCGACAGCCCCGCCATCGCCGCCAACTGCGACACCCGCAACGTAGTTAGGGTCATCAGTGTTGACTGTCTCTGCCAAATTGCCCTGTAAAATAACGATTTCACTTGCGATTGTTTCATCAACAAAACTGGAACCACCTCCGCCAGCTCCATCTTGAACCGTTGCTGGCGAAAATTGACCGCCGCCGCCGCTGCCGCCAAAGAATCCGCCGCCGCCGCCGCCGCCAGCCCCAGAATTAACATTATTTGTATCACCACCTTCGCCGCCTTGGAATTGTGTTCCAGCTTCAGCCACGTTGACGCCTGATCCGCCAGCGTCACCCCCTGCAATTTGTGATCCGCCGTGTCCTAATTGAACCGAGCTTTGGCTATGAGTCGCATCCTGTCCGATCAGTCCACCACCTGCGCCTGCAAAGGAAGAAACTCCAGCTGCAGGAGAAGAGGACCCTCCGCCGCCGCCGCCCGCTGTGAGGACTTCAACGCCGTTGATGCGAATGGCACTTCGGCCTCCGCCAGATGCCCCATCAAATGTGTTCGCAGTATCATCTCCGGCTGCACCACCGCCGCCGAATGTTGATGTTAGGTCGCGTCGTTCACCGCCTTCACCAACAATTATTTCAATTACATCACCCGCTGTGACCTGTAAAATTGCTCCAGTGAAACCGCCTGCACCGCCGGATGTTATGCCGAAGCCGTCACCGCCGCCCGCGCCATAGGCCCCAACTTCGATTTGGGTCACACCAGCAGGGACTGTGAATGTCTGAATGCTGCCAGTGAAAGCGAACACATCCGTTAACATCTCGTTTATATCCAAAATACCGTCATTATCATCATCGATGTCAGAACTATCGACAACGCCGTCATTATCCGTATCGGCGTCGCGGAAGTCTGAGTTTAAACGCAGGCCATCGGCATT
>JALZUE010000042.1 GCA_023301705.1 Alteromonadaceae bacterium
ACCATTATTATTTTCAGAAGCTGTTAGCTTACATCCTGTTATTATTATTATTGCCGTTTTGTTTTTCGGTGGGTTATGGGGATTTTGGGGGGTGTTTTTTGCTATTCCATTAGCATCGTTAGTGAAAGCGATTATCACCGCATGGACAAGCGCTAAGCCGCAACTTACTATAGAGCAAACGGTGAAATAGTTCTTGTGGTTATATTTGAGCACTAAAAAAGCGAACGGGTTACTATACCAGTTCGCTTTTTTTGTATTACGTTTAAGTGTTATGTATTTTGTAAATAGTTTAAAACAACTTCGTGATGATCTTTGGTTTTAAACTTATTAAAAATATGGGCTAGGTTACCATCTTCATCAATTAAAAAAGAGGTTCTAACAATTCCCATATTTTCACGGCCCATAAATTTCTTTAATTGCCATACATCATAGGCTTCACAAACGCTATGGTCTTCATCAGCAAGCAAGGTGAAGTTTAATGCTTGCTTGTTAGTAAAATTAGTAAGTTTTTTAGGCGTATCAGCACTAATACCTAAAACAACAACATTTAATGCATCAAGTTCTGCTTTTGTATCTCTTAATGCACAAGCTTGAACAGTACAACCTGGTGTTGATGCTCTAGGGTAAAAGTATACTAATACCTTTTTTCCTTTAAATGACTCAAGAGAAATAGGCGAATCATTTTGACCTTGTAATGTAAATGTTGGGGCTGGTTGGCCAATTGTTAATGTGCTCATTATTATCCTTAGCTATTTATCACTTCTTTAATACAGCCTTGAATGTCTATTTGCTGACAAAGCTGAAAGAATTCACGTTCAATTTCATCAATGTTATCTTTGTCACTAACAGAGAAATCAATTGTTGCCTGTACTATATTGGTTTCTGATTCTATATGAGACTTTAATGAAGAAAGATCAATATGTTTGGCAGCAAAAAAAGCAGTGACTGATTTTAAAATTCCCGCTTGTACTATACCTGTGTATTCAACACGGTATTGTTTTGAGCAGGGTAAAGGCTGGTAATCAGAGGTTCTTTTCATCATGGTAATCAATTCTAAGCGATGAGCAATCGCGGGTAATCGTTGTTCAACCAAGCTTATAGCACGTTTCTCACCGCTCAAAAGCATGATTAATGTAAACTCTTTACCAAAAATAGCCATTCTACTGTCGCGAATATGACAACCACATTTTGTCGCGAGCTTAATTAGCTCACTGACACTGCTGGTTCTATCTGTTCCCATCGCATTTATAACAAGATACTGAGTCATAGACCTACTTTTAAGATGAAAAATTATGCGCATTGTAACTGAAATCTATACAAAAACTAAGTAGTAAAATTACTTTTTTAAAATATCTATAAGCAAATGGTAATTTATTAGTCTCATTGCTTGTTTTTGTAAAATCAGGCAAGTACCATGATGGCAATTAAATTTTATATTAGATTTTTTTCATATTCGCTGGAACTGAATGTTATCGAGTATGTCATAAGCAGAAGAGTTTTCTGCAGGAGTTAGAATGAAGCGTAGTTTTGTATGTATATTATTGTTAATTTTTACTGTTTCTGGTTGTAGTGGTAGTTCTTCTAAATCTGCATTAGGTAAGTTTGATTATATTGATAAAACCGAAGGGAAAGTATTGGTTATTCCCAAAAACTTACTTGAACCTACAAAAAATAATAAGTTTTCAATCAAAGCACTTCCTAACACTGGTGACTTGGGTAAAGAAATTGATGTTCGTTCACCTTCTTTGGTGTTGCCAATAGCAAGTGCATCGCGTTTAGAACAAGGCTCGTCAAAAGCGTATGTCTGGTTTGACCAAGTTATTGATGAAAAAGAATTATATCCATTCGTTTTAGAGGCATTAGAAGAAATGCTTGCTGAACGTGGTGTTACATTAACAACAGTATCTGAAAAAAATAAGCACTTTCAATCAAGCTGGTTTATTGATGAAGATATACATAAAATACTAATTTACTCTAAACGTGTTGGTGTTGAAAATAGCAAATTTGATTTCTATTTTGATCTTAAACCTCATGGTCGTAGCGTTGGTATTCAAGTAGTCGCTTCTGGTTTTATGAAAACGTATCAAAACATTGGTAGTACAACAGAAAGAGGCTATATCGAGCAACAGCGTGCAGAAATGGAAGTACTCAATAGTATTATTGAGAAAGTTGATTTTAAATATAGAAGCTATCAAAAGACCTCTCAAGCTGAACGAGCAAGTGAACGTTTAGTGACTATTAGTGTGAATGCCAAACTTGAACCTACATTCAGTGTAGAAATGGAATTGGACACTATTTGGAGTTTGATGCCTGAATTTTTCGACGAACATGGTTTTAATGTAGTTGATTTAAATCAACCAACGAAAGTGTATTACCTAGATTACGAACGCCCGAGCAATTCTATTTGGTCATATGTTGGTTTTTCACAAAAGGTGCCTATTATTAAACTTGATGATGGCCAATATCAATTTACGTTAAGAGAGAGCAATAGCAGTAGTGCGCTAACCGACGTGACTATTTATGACTCTGAAGGTAAAGCGCTATCAAAAGAAGTCTTAGAAAGCATATTCCCAGAGGTTGAATCAGGGTTATCATTTAAAGACTTATTTTAATTTATAAACCTTATATTGATCTTATTATGAATAAATGCGTTATTAGGTATGGCAGCCTAATGCGCATTTTTTACTTTCATTACCTTTAATAGTGTTAATTCATGTTAATAAATACCTTGTTTAAAAAGTTTGAATCATGGTTAACACCATTACCAGAAACCTCTGTTACACAGCCACCTAAACGCTTTATTGCTTTTTGTTTGTTTTATACCAAAGGCTTTAAACTTCCATTGCTGTTAATGTCTTTATTAAATGCACTGCTTGCTATTCTGGAGGTATCTTTATTCAGTTTTATGGGCAGTTTAGTCGATTTGTTAACAGAGCATTCGTTTGACTCATTACTTGAGAATGAAGGGTTAAGATTATTAATCATGTCTTTTTTGATAGTAATCGCAATGCCTTTCATTGTTTTATTACATGGCCTTGTTATTTACCAAGGTATTTTAAGTAATTACCCTATGTCTATTCGGTGGTTATCACATCGTTACTTATTAAAACAAAGTGTGTCTTTTTATCAAAATGACTTCGCAGGCCGTATTGCAAATAAAATGATGCAAACCGCTTTGGCCGTTAGAGAAACGATTACAAAGTTACTCGATGTCATGGTATATATTATCGTTTACTTCACGGCAATGGTGATTACCATGGGAAGTGCTGATAAACGCTTAATGGTGCCAATGATATTGTGGCTGATTGTTTATATTCTATTACAGTGGAAACTTTTACCTAAATTAAAAAAAGTATCAACAGAACAAGCTGACGCAAGGTCAACCATGACAGGGCGTATTGTTGACAGCTATACTAATATCACAACAGTCAAACTTTTTGCACATACTGATACAGAAGCTAACTACGCTAAAAGTAGCATGAAAACATTCTTATTTTCTGTGTATAAGCAAATGCGTTTAGTGACAGTGATTAATTTTAGTGTGCAGTGTTTAAACTATTTATTGTTTTTCAGTATCGTTACATTATCTATATGGCTATGGAAAGACAGTGCAATCAGCGTTGGTGCAATAGCAATTGCAATGAGTTTAGCATTAAGACTTAATGGTTTATCACAATGGATCATGTGGGAAATTAGTTCACTTTCTGAAAATATTGGTACAGTCATTGATGGTATGGGTATGTTATCGAAAGATAATGATAGCCATGATGTTGAGAGTGCTAAACCGCTTGATGTTACTGCGGGTAAAATTAACTTCAACAACATTCATTTTCATTATGAAAAACCTAAAAGCGACAATCATTTAATTAAAGCTTCTGGCAAAATAGGTATTACCAATACCAGTGTTATAGAGGGGCTAACGTTAAATATTAATGCGGGTGAAAAAATAGGCTTAGTAGGGCGCTCTGGTGCAGGTAAATCTACATTGCTTAATTTGTTGATGCGATTTTATTCGTTAGAGTCAGGGAAAATATGTATTGACGGTCAAGATATTAGTCAATTACAACAAGACTCTCTTCGTGAGCATATAGGCATGGTAACGCAAGATACTTCGTTGTTACATCGTTCTATTCGTGAAAATATTTGTTACGGTAAACCTGATGCAACAGATGATGAACTTCAAAAAGCGATTGAGCTTGCCGATGCGAGTGACTTTATCAATGAGTTAAGTGATCCCTACGGTAACACTGGCCTTGATGCGCAGGTAGGTGAGCGCGGAGTGAAGCTTTCTGGTGGTCAACGTCAACGTATAGCGATAGCAAGAGTATTATTAAAAAATGCACCTATTCTTCTTTTAGATGAGGCAACATCAGCACTTGATTCTGAAGCAGAGGCAGCAATTCAAAAAAGTTTAGTGCAATTAATGGAAGGAAAAACAGTAGTGGCTATTGCTCACCGGTTATCTACAATCGCTGCAATGGATAGATTAATTGTTTTAGATAAAGGTAAAATAGTTGAGCAAGGTACACATCAAGAGCTTGTTGCCTTAGGTGGTATTTACGCTCAATTGTGGCAGCACCAAACAGGTGGCTTTTTAACAACCGATTAAATTTTAATATTGAATATGCTTTTACTTTGATGACTTATTAAATAACTTAACTACACTAATAAAGTGAATATTATTTATTTTGTTTTAATTCATGACATTTCATTATTAGTGATGTCGAGATGTTTAATTAGGTAGTTATTTTATGAATTTCTTTCGTTTTTTATACTTTATACATTCTGTTCGATTTAATCACTGTACCTTACTTCAATGCACAGTCTTAGCTTTAAGTTTGTTAACATTTTATGGTACAGCTGAAGAAGAACCCGCTCTTCCACCTTTAGACAGTTCTTATGAAGATATTCATGCTTTTGCTTTAATTCAGAAGAAATCTGTTATTTATGCCTACAAGTTAACTGGCTACGATAAGCCTAATAATATTCAAATACTTTATAAATTAGCTATTAGTGATTTACCCTTAATACAATTAGTGAGAGATGCTCAATTTATTACGATCAAACCTAAAAAGTTTAACGTGCAAAGGTTATTACGTGGAGAAGAGTTTACTGTAAAAGCTGAGGTCTTTAATGGTGATTATCGCAAGGATGGAAGTTTTTCTGTTTATACCGATGTAAACATCAATTTTGATAAGCTTTTATATGCAAGAGAAATGACTGACTTAACTGACTCGAGTAAAACCCAAGAATATGAAGAAGTTAGTTATAATAGTAAAAGTGATCGATTTTATATTCATAAATTGCAAGCGGCACCTAGTTACGAACAAGTTATACATGTTGATTTAATTGCGGGATGTTTGAAAAAGTTTAGAACATCTTCAGCTGTACCTAAAGAAAATGAATTACTTTATAAATTTATTAATTGCGGTACCGTGACACCCTTATACTTTAATACAGAGATTAAATAGTCATGTTCAATGATTAGGTGTAATTACTGGGTTAATTCTCACTGAAATTTGGTAAAACCCCACTTCTACTGTGTTCAAAAACAAGTGAGGTTTCTACGGTTGTGACTTCATCTCTTGATGTAATTGCTTCAAAAACAAATTGTCTTAAATGTTCACTGTCTTTTACTGACATATGTATGAAGTAGTCGTAACTGCCGCCCATATGATAAAGGCTAATAATTTCAGGTAATTTTAATAAATCATCACGTAACTTATTAACAATGGTTTCTGAGTATGGTTGAAGTCTTATTGCTGCTATTGCTTCAATATTACCACCGATCGTTTTAAAGTTAATATCAACAAAAGTATTTTTAATTACACCACTGTTTTTCATGCGTTTTACACGCTCTAAACAGGTTGAAGGGGCTACGCCTATTTCTGTTGATAAATCTTTATTAGTGATACCTGCATTCTTATATAATACGGTTAATAATTTTAAGTCAATATCATCAAGCTTTTTCATTTTTTGACCTTTTTATACTATTATGTAGTTAATATTTGTAACATACTGTTTTCGTATATTTTAAAGTAGTTATTATAATGATGATAACTACTTTGTTGTATTTTTTAATTCATATGACTTTTTCGAAGGAGAATAAAGTTTATGCCCATTTTGGTTGTGCAAAAATTTTTTAAAATGGAAGCTGCAAGCGGCATTATTTTGATGTTAGCTGCAGTTGCAGCAATGGTCTTGGCTAATTCACCATTAGCACCATGGTACGACTTATTATTAGATATTCCTGTACAAATAGCTATTGGTAAATTAGAAATAGCAAAACCATTATTGCTATGGATAAATGATGGTTTAATGGCGTTATTTTTCTTCTTGGTTGGTTTGGAGCTCAAACGTGAGTTTATCGACGGTAATTTATCTAAACCTGGGCAAATAACCTTACCTGCAATTGGTGCTATTGGTGGTATGGTTGTACCTGCCATGTGTTATGCGGCCTTGAATTATAAAGATCCAGAGGCTATCAATGGCTGGGCAATTCCAACGGCAACAGATATTGCTTTCGCACTAGGTATTTTGTCAATTATTGGTTCTAAAGTTCCGTTACAATTAAAAGTGTTTCTCACCTCTTTAGCGATATTTGATGACTTGGGCGCAATTATTATTATTGCTATATTTTACACAGAGCAATTGTCATTAACGTCATTGGTTACCTCATTGGTTATTCTTGTTATTTTAGCGGCATTGAACCGTAATAATGTCACTAGTACATCACCTTATATTTTCTTTGGCATTATTTTATGGGTAGCTGTGTTGAAATCAGGTGTGCATGCCACACTTGCCGGTGTTGCTTTAGCGTTATTTATTCCTATTAAAGGAAAACCGGGAGAACCTTCGCCTTTAAAGTCACTTGAGCATAATTTACATGAAACTGTGGCTTTTATTGTCTTACCTATTTTTGCTTTTGCTAATGCAGGCATAAACTTTACAGGGGTTGGGTTAAATCAAGTTTTATCACCGGTACCTTTAGGTATTATCATTGGTTTATTTTTGGGTAAGCAGCTAGGTGTGTTTGGTTTTTGTTTTATTGCTATTAAGTTAGGTATTGCTAAGTTACCTGATAAAGTCAATTGGCAATTAATGTATGGAGTGTCATTACTGTGTGGTGTTGGTTTCACTATGAGCTTATTTATTGGTTCATTAGCATTCGAGCAAACTGGCGATAATCATGTATTTCAAGACCGATTAGGTATTGTTATTGGATCATTAATATCGGGAGTTTTAGGGTACTTTGTGATCAAAAAAGGTACAAAAAAAATAACTGAATAATTACATAACATTATATTCATATAAAGTATTGAGAAACGACGGGCTATGCTCGTCGTTTTTGTTTAAAATATTATATATATCATCTTCCTTTATTGCATTAACATGAACAGCACATCATCAACATTAATCACCCAACACGATATTACCGATTTAATCCATTTATTTGATAAGACGTTTTTTCTTACCTTCAATACGCGATTAATCAAAGGCGATGATGAGCCCGTTTATCTTCCTGCCAATTTAACATGTAATTATCATCAAATTATATTTGCTCATGGCTTTTATGCGAGTGCCTTACATGAAATTTCGCATTGGTGCTTAGCTGGTAAAGCACGTCGATTACAAGAAGATTTTGGCTACTGGTATTTACCTGATGGCCGTAATAAAGCACAGCAAGAGAAATTCGAACAAGTAGAAATTAAACCACAAGCAATAGAGTGGGCATTATCAGTGGCATGTGGACGAAAATTTGATGTATCTGTAGATAATTTAAATGGCGATATAGAACCTGATCGGTTTGTCTTTAAAGAAAAAGTGCTCGCTCAAGTCAATAGTTACTTATCAAATGGTTTTCCAGCACAAGCGCAAACCTTTATCGATGTACTAGTAAAGTTTTATTATGGGCAACAACAGTGTTCACAAACGCTATTTGGCGAGTCATTAACTAAAGAACTATCATCATTGAATAAACTATCTTCAATAAAAGAGAGTAATTTATCGCTAAGTCTTAATATTAATCAACAACATGAAGGTTAATGATGACAAAATTTAAATTAGGTTTCATTATTAACCCTATTGCCGGTATTGGAGGCAGTGTTGCTTTAAAAGGCAGCGATGGGCAGCTATCAAAGGCGTTATCGTTAGGTGCAAAACCTCAAGCACATTTGCGTGCTAAATTGGCATTACAAGTATTAATACCATATATAGATAATATAGATGTTTATAGTGCTAATGCCATGATGGGAGGCGATTGCGCTACATCGTTAGGTTTTAAGGTTACCACTATTTATGATAATAATAGTGATACCCTCTCTGGTACATCTGCTCAGGATACAATGAATGCAGTTACTGCGTTAATATGTGAAGAAGTTGATATTATTGTTTTTGCTGGTGGCGATGGTACTGCACGCGATATTTGTCATGTGATTTCACAAGAAAATAGTCAAATACCCGTGTTAGGCATTCCTGCTGGTTGTAAAATACATTCGGGTGTTTACGCTATCACACCAAAAGCCGCGGGGCAGGTGGTTGAGTTAATGCTCACCAATCAGCTGGTATCACTTATGTCTGCTGATGTTATGGATATAGATGAAGCATTATTTCGCGAGGGTACAGTAAAAGCTAAACGCTATGGTGAAATGGTGATTCCCAGTGAACTTCGATATATGCAAGCAGTAAAAGCGGGTGGTAAAGAGTCTGATGAGTTGGTACTGCAAGATATTGCTGCTGACATTATTGATAAAATGGACGAAGAAATTTTCATTATTGGTTCAGGTTCAACGACCGCATTTTTAATGGAAGAGCTTGGTTTAGAAAACACCTTATTAGGTGTAGATGTTATTCAACATAATAGCGTAATGGTTAACGATATAACTGAGCAAGCTTTGTGGCTTATGTTACAAAAGGCTAAAGAAAAAAATAATCAACAAGAATATAAATTAGTGATCACATTAATCGGAGGGCAAGGGCACTTGTTTGGTCGTGGTAACCAACAATTAAGCCCAAGAATAATTCGTTTTATTGGTAAAGAGAATATTTATATCATTGCAACAAAAAGTAAACTGTTAGCTTTAGCTGAAAAGCCATTAATTGTTGATACTGGTGATAATTTGCTCGATCAATCTTTTGAAGGTTTTATGCCTGTTATTACCGGGTATAATGACCAAGTTTTATATCCTATTGCTTCGCCTAAGTAATATAGGCACTTATTTTTAGAATGAAAGGAAAAATATGAACATAACAACCTTAGCTGATTTATATCAGTATTTTGATAATTTAGCTGAGCAAGATGCAGATGCGGATCTTCTTTTTGTTAGTAGTTATTTACGAGGGTTTATTGCGCTTTCTGCAAGTGAGTTTGGCGATGAATCACAATTGTTAACATTAAATTTGGCTGAAAGTATCAGCACTAAGCTACACGATGCAAGAACTGAGTTAACACCTAATGATCGTAGCTTAGTGAATGAATATTGGGAAAAACTTGCAGTTGATTTTTCATACTAGATTGTCACAGCATCGATTAGTTATTTTCTTAGCTGTCAAAGGTAGTTATTCGTTAGATTAAATAGACCAGTTATAAAAAAACCTAGTGATATCAATCACTAGGTTTTTTATTAATAAAGCTTATTGTTTATCTTATTCAAGTAGGTTAATTCGGTACTATCGCTGAATACTCAACTAAGTAATCACCTTTATACATTTTATTAACATCGATAGGATCTCGTGTATTATCCGAAACGCTACTTCTTAGACTAGGCTCTGTTATATTAGCATCCTTAACATTATCTTTTACAACCCAATGTTCTGTTTTAACATCATTTGTGGTCACTACATCTGGACTTTCGGCCTCTGAATCTCCACTTGATCTTAACGCTAATGTTAGCGTAACGTCTTCATCTGTTGAGCTATAATTAGCGTCATCAAACGTTAGTGTATTATTATAAATTGAATTGTTATAGCCAGAATCAGTATTGGTAAATACATCTTCTCCCTTTCTATTAATCTCAAAGGCATTTTCAAAGTACTCATTGCCAGCATCATCACCTTTGTTAAAGGCACACTCTGCATGGCTGCCTTTAAAATCAATATAACTTAAACCACCATTAAGAATATCTTTCATGCCCGCAGCATTAAAGGTATTACCTATTATGTAAGCGTAAGAAGTACCTTCTTTTAAATCAATATGTTCAGCGGTTATGTTTGGTCCTATGATGTTATTAATTATTTGAACATGAAAAACAGAGGGATCATATGGATTATTTGGTGCTAAACCTGTATCAGGGTCAATATAATCATCCCATTTTTTATAATCTGAACCAAGGTAAATACCTTCACCGAATTTCACATTATAAAGGCCTGCATCATGAATATATGAATTCTTGATGATGGTATATTTACTGCCGTCTCTGATGTGAATACCTGCTTGGCCAATATTATATACTTCAAGGTTATCAATGGTGACATAATCACTCTTATCAACAAATGTACCTGCTCTTGCATTAGTTAATGCAAGATCTTGAATGTAAATATAACCCATGCCTTCTGTTGCTGGGTTATCATTATCAGCTCCGTCGATGTGTAACGCAGTACCATTATTAAAATCACCGCCGTCAAGTATAGGTTTGTTGTTTGAATCTTCGCCTACAATCCAAATAGGGTTATTTTGAGAGCCACCCTCGGTTAACTCAAAATTACCATTATAAGTGCCTGAAGCAATAATGATTTTATCACCTGCTTGAGCATTTGATAGAGCGCCTTCAAGTTCACTAGTAGAAGTGACGTTCACAATATTCCAGTTTACGGCATCAAAATCTAACGTCATTTCATTTCCAGTGAGGCTATATTTTTCTGAATAGCCAGTTTCACTGTTAATGCCAACGACTTTTACTTTCGCTGATGCCATTGCTGCTGTTGCGGCTAGTGTCGCTTCATTTGCTGCTAGTGTTGCTTCATTTGCTGCTTGTGTTGCTGCATCTGCGGCCTCTATTAAAGCCGATGTATCTAAAGTATTAGAAGTTGAAGCATTTACAGTATTTACAGTATTTAATTTACTAGATACTGTGACAGTATTGGTTGCATCACTTATTGCTTGTGTTGCAGCTATGGCTGCTGCTGTCGCTTGTGTTGAAGCTTCGGCTGCTTCTGTTGCTGCTTGTGTCGCAGCTTCAGCTGCTGCTATTGCTGCTGAGGCTGTTATTTCAGTTGCTGCGGCAGTTGTTATTGCTAATGCTATAGCTATGGCTTCTTCTTGAGTTGCTTCTATTGCGTCAGCTACAGCTGTAGCTGCGTCTTCTGCGGCTGAAGTCGCTGCAATAGCGGCTAAAGTTGCGGTTGTAGCCTGTGTTGTAGCAGTGGTTGCTTCATTCGTGGCTGCTGTTGCTATGCTTGTCGCTGTAGTTGCAATGGTTGTTGCAGCTGCAATTGCAGCTAACGCTGCAGTATCAGCTGTAGTATCAGTAGTAGTATCAGCTGTAGTATCAGCTGTAATATCGGTAGTAGTATCAGCTGTAGTATCGGTAGTAGTATCAGCTGTAGTATCGGTAGTAGTATCAGCTGTAGTAACAGTTGTAGTATCAGCTGTAGTATCGGTAGTAGTATCAGCTGTAGTATCGGCAGTAGTATCAGCTGTAGTAACAGTTGTAGTAACAGTTGTAGTATCAGCTGTAGTCTCGGTAGTAGTATCAGCTGTAGTATCAGCTGTAGTTACGTCTGCTTGAGAGCTACTTGATGAACCACCACCGCAAGCGGATAGTGATAGAACCAATAGTAATGGCAGTGCTTTAGATGAGTATTTTAATATCATAATATCCTAATGTATGTCACTAAAGTGACCATACAACCTCTTATAGTTTATAATAAAATAGAGCCTTTAATTTAACTCTTTTGAATATAGTACTTAGGAGTCATTTTACCAATTTTATAAGTGATATTTACGGGTTAAAAAGGCTTAACCTAAAGTACTAATAGGTTAACTAATTGATATAATTAATTTAATACACTTAAGCGTTTTAATTAAAAAGATCGAATTATGTAAACTGAATTACATATACTTCCTTTTAATAATATCTCTTATTACAAAGCGATTTGGCGATAGATTAAATAGCATTGAATTATCTACTGGATATGGTTCACCAGTGAGATCTGCTGTTAAAATATCGGCTAATAAAGGGGCAGAGCACAATCCTCTGGCACCTAAACCAGAAAGAACATATAAATGTTCATAACAAGGTTGAGGTGTATCATATCGCCAATTTTTATCTTTTGCTAAATGGTGATAAGTTGTTATATGTTGAACTGTTTTCGGTACAACCCCTACCATAGGTAAATGATCAGGCGTTACACAACGTAGTCTTGCTTTTGATGAAGCCACATCGTTAGTTTGCCATTGAGGTAAGTCAGGTAAGCAGGTTGATAACATCTTTAAATTAAAATGATCATCTTTTTCTCTGTAAGCAATATCTGTTGTGTTTTTATCAAATGTTGCGCCAATGCATTGCACGTTTTGATAACTTGGCGTTAAATAACCTTTATGGCAAATCACCGTTGTTAAATTATTTAGAGCAGTATTTGCCTTCATATTACTGACTTGCCCACGAACAGGGCTCATAGGTAGCTCATCAATAATATTAATGTTAATACTGTCGGCACCACCACAAACAACTAAGGTGCTGGCTGTAAATGTTCCTTTATTAGAGGTTAATTGCCAGTGGTTAATTTCTTTATTGATATCTTGATTTGATGTCTCTAAGGCATTGATATGAGTAATGTGGGTATCGGTTTCAATGGTTAATCTATTTGTTTTTGATGCCGCTTGTAATAAAGCATTAACTAACTCAGGAGGGCATATCCAACCAGCTTTAGGCATAAATAAACCACCATTAGCTAATTTTATATTAGCTAATTGACTGGCTTGTTCAGCGTTAATGCCATGAATTAAGTTATGAGACCACACATTATTGCTTTCAAATTTTTGCTGGCGCTTTGCTAGAGATTCTTTATAAGATATTTCTAAAAGTCCACACCATTGATGAGCAAATGAATAACCATCATCATGTAATTCTGTGTAAAGCTCACGAGCGCGCCAGAACGCTTGCTCATAAAAGTCACTAATATCATCGCGTTGTTGATGCAATAAAGGAAATAGTGCACCCATGACATTGCTTGAAGCTCCTTGTGCTATTTCATTATCCTTACAATATAAAACAACTTTAATGCCTTTTTTAGTTAATGCATAAGCAGCACAGGCAGAAGCAATACCTCCGCCAACAATACTAACATGCATAGGTTTTGTTATTTTTGGGCGCAATTGATAACCTTTACCCAAATTATTACCTTGTTGAAAACTGCCTATGAGTATTTCGTTTTTCTTACCATCAATGTTTTTCTTTTTAGTGCGAAAACCAACCTTGTTTAATCGTCTGCGAACAACTCCAGCAATAGTGAAGGTTGCTAAAGTTGCTTGCGATTTTGATAGCCTAGCAACTTGCTCAAATAGTGCTTCAGACCACATGTCAGGATTTTTTGTAGGAGAAAACCCATCTAAATACCACGCATCTACAAGACCTTGTTTACTTACTTTTGTGCGAGAAAAGCCTTCACTGGCATCATCAAAAATTAACGTTAATGTTACGTATTTATCAATAATAGTTAATGTTAAATGTTGTCCTAATTGAGGAGCCACAGGGTAGTATTTAAGTAATAATGAAATTTGTGGGGCTAACTGTGGTTGCCAAAGAGTAAGTGATTGTTCTATTTGTTGCTTAGTTAATGGGTGCTTTTCAGTGCTAATAAAATGTAACGGAATAACCACTGCTTCACTGTTTGATTTAAGACATTCAGCCAAAAACTCTTGATACAACGATAAGGTTAATAAGAAGTTCAAGCCAGTACCGAAACCTGTTTCACCTATTGTGAAGGCATTGTCACCGTGTTTTTGTTTATTTTCTAATTGTGTCTTTATATTGTTACCATTAATGAACACCTGTTCACTTTGTTGGCCACCACTTAAAGTATCAAAATAAATATCATTATAAACAGTTGAAATAGGGCTACCATCAGCTTGAAAAGCTAATGTAGGTGTTTGTGCGGTGGTTGTTGAAATGTCTTTATTGTTCAATTGCGTTACATTCTTATTAACTTTTTGTATTTTATATAGAAAAATATATAAATATTGACGATTTTATTCGTTTTTTATTTTCAATTTTAATTAGTTAAATATTGAACTTAGTGTACTATTATTCATCTGAAAGTTGTATTTTATTCTCGATAACGTTATTCATGAATAAAATTTCAGTGTACAGGTGTACACTGGATAGACCAGTTTAATGAAAAAAAACGTTATCATACACTTATATTATCAAATTACGATGGCTATAAAATGAAACGTGTTGTTATTACTGGTTTAGGAATTGTCTCAAGTATTGGTAATGATGCTAATGAAGTATTAGCATCATTAAAAGAAGGTCGCTCTGGTATATCTCATTCAGAAAGTTTTGCTGAATTTGGTTTACGTAGCCAAGTTTGGGGTAAGCCAGACATTAACATTAAAGATCATATTGATCGTAAAGCACTTCGTTTTATGGGTGAAGCATCAGCGTATTCATACATTGCTATGCAACAAGCGATAGACGATTCAAAATTAACAGCAGAGCAAGTATCAAATATTCGAACAGGTATTGTTGCTGGTTCTGGCGGAGCGTCATCAGAAAACATTGTAACGTCTGCTGATACACTACGTAATAAAGGTGTTAAGCGTGTTGGTCCTTATGCGGTGCCTAAAACAATGTCTAGTACAGTATCTGCATGTTTAGCAACGCCATTTAAAATTCTAGGTGTGAACTATTCAATTAGCTCTGCCTGTGCAACAAGCGCTCATTGTATTGGCCATGCAGCTGAATTAATTCAGTTAGGCAAACAAGATGTTGTATTTGCTGGCGGTGGTGAAGAAGTACATTGGTCATTAGCAATGATGTTTGATGGCATGGGTGCATTATCATCTAAATATAATGAAACGCCTGAACATGCTTCTCGTACTTATGATGCTGATCGTGACGGTTTTGTAATATCTGGCGGCGGCGGTATGGTTGTTGTTGAAGAATTAGAGCATGCCTTAGCACGTGGCGCACATATTTATGCTGAAATTGTTGGCTACGGTGCTACTTCAGATGGTTACGATATGGTTGCTCCAAGCGGTGAAGGTGCTATTCGCTGTATGCAAATGGCGATGCAAGATGTTGAAGAAGATATCGATTACATGAACACTCACGGTACATCAACACCAGTGGGTGACGTAAAAGAACTTGGTGCTATTCAAGAAGTATTCGGAGCTAAATCTCCGGCAATTAGTGCGACAAAAGCAATGACAGGTCACGCTTTAGGTGCTGCAGGTGTTCACGAAGCTATTTATACTATGTTAATGATGGAAAACGACTTTATTTGTCCATCAGTTAACATTAATACGCTTGATGAAAAAGCCGAAGGTTTAGATATTGTTACTGAAAAACGTGATGCTAAAATCAACGTTGCTATGTCAAATAGCTTTGGCTTTGGTGGCACAAACGCTACATTAGTGATGAAAAAATATAAATAAATTTATTTTTTGAATACACTTAAAAGCCTGTTACTCACTTATGTAACAGGCTTTTTTTTAACTTAATTTTGTCTTCAGTCGTTAAATTTTTAACATCTTTCATTAAACGTTATACAAATTCGTACTAGCACATATAAAACTGAGCTTTATTAATATACCTGCTCAGTTAAAATAGCCTGCATATAACTAATACTAATAATTATAGAGTAAAAATGAACATTTTTTATGATGAAAACATGCCGTTTGCTGAAGACTTTATGGCAAACTTTTTTGGTGATGATACTCAATTAACCGCATTTAGTGGAAGAGACTTAACCGCAGAACAAGTAAAAGACGCTGACGTTTTATTGGTACGTTCAGTCACAAAAGTAAATGCTGAGCTATTGGCTCAAAATACACGTTTAGCATTTGTTGGTACAGCAACTATCGGTGTTGACCATATTGATCAAGCGTATTTAGCTTCACGTAATATCAGGTTTACTTCTTCACCAGGTTGTAATGCAATTTCAGTTGCTGAATATGTATTAAGCTCATTGGTCATTTTATCAGAAAAATATGACTTTTCCTTAAGCAATAAAACTGTGGGTATTGTTGGTGGCGGTAATACCGGAACACGCACAAGTGAAAAGTTCAAAGCATTGGGTATTGACTACAAAATATGCGATCCTTTATTAGAAAAAGCTGGCGATACACGTGACTTTTCATCACTTGATGAAGTATTGGCATGTGACATTATTTCATTACATGTGCCATTAACTCGTACGGGCGATCACCCAACCTACCATTTGATTAATGAAAAGCGTTTAGCCGCATTAAAACCTGAGCAAATTTTAATTAATGCCTGTCGTGGTGAAATTATAGATAACCATGCATTACTCAAACTTAAACAGCATGGTTATGAAACAAAACTCGTGTTAGATGTATGGGAAAATGAACCAAACATTCTTATGCCGCTGATTGAATTTGCTGAAATAGCAAGTGCTCATATTGCAGGTTATAGTTTAGAAGGTAAGTCTCGTGGTACTGAAATGTTATATCAAGCAATGTGTAAATGCTTCGAAAAAAATGTATCAAGATCATTATTTGATTTCTTACCTGAACCAGAGGTAAGTAAAACTGAAATAAATAGTACTTTTAACGAGATTTTATTACGCCAGACTGTTAAAATAGTTTACGACGTAAGACGAGATGACAAAATATTTCGTCAGCAAATAGCAAGTTTGGGCTTTGATCATATTCGAAAAACGTACCCAACTCGCAGAGAATTTTCATCATTACACATTAGTGGCGAAAATCTACAGAATAATCATCAAACTGAGTTGCAACCATTGTATGGACTTGGTTTTAAAAAAGACACTTTAGAAGAGGTATAAAGCGGAAATGGCACAAAAATTTGACGTTTGCGTACTTGGCGCAACAGGCTTAGTTGGTAAAACTATTTTGGAAATCTTAGAACAACGTAATTTCCCAATTAATAAATTATACCCATTAGCGAGTGCTCGCTCTGCTGGTGAATTTATTGAATTTAACGGTGAAAGCGTTGAAGTACTTGATGCTGATAACTTTGATTTCAGTTTAGCACAAATCGGCTTTTTCTCAGCTGGTGGTGCTACTTCAGCTAAGTTTGCTCCTATTGCTGGCGAAGCTGGTTGTGTTGTTATTGATAACACATCAGAATTTCGCTACGAAGAAGACATTCCATTAGTTATTCCAGAAGTTAACCCTGAAGCACTAGCTGATTACCGTAACCGTAACATTATTGCGAACCCTAACTGTTCAACAATTCAAATGTTAGTTGCGTTAAAGCCTATTCAAGACGCAGTTGGTATTTCACGTATTAATGTATGTACATACCAATCAGTTTCTGGTGGCGGTAAAGCGGCTATGGATGAATTAGCAACGCAAACAGCTGATTTATTACAAGGTAAGTCTGCAGAGCCTAAAAACTTCTCTCGCCAAATCGCGTTTAACGTGATTCCACAAATTGATGTGTTTTTAGACAACGGTTACACAAAAGAAGAAATGAAAATGGTTTGGGAAACAAACAAAATATTTTCTGATGATTCAATACGTGTTAACCCTACAGCAGTTCGTGTTCCTGTATTCTTTGGTCATGCTGAAGCATTACACATTGAAACTAAACAACCAATTTCTGCAGAAGAAGTTAAAGCATTAATTAAAGATGCTGATGGCCTTGTTTTATGTGAAAAAGACGAAGATTTCCCAACTCAAATTGGCGAAGCTAGTGGTCAAGATGCTACTTATGTTGGTCGTGTTCGTGATGATATTAGTCATGAAAATGGTGTTAATTTATGGATTGTTGCAGACAACGTTCGTAAAGGTGCAGCAACTAACTCAGTACAAATTGGTGAATTATTAATTAAAGAACACTTATCATAAGTCTTCTTGATTATTATATAATTTACGTATTATGAGAGCAGTTTTACTATAATTTATAGTTAAATATTGTTTTTATTAAAGAAAATCAGAAATAAGTCGACATAATGTCATACTTGTTTCTGATTTTTTTTTATTTAAAATAGAATGTTGTTGGTAAAGTAAACAATTTGATTTTTATCGTAAAATCAACTTGGTATTAATTATTAATTGGAATAAACTTTGCTTAATGAATCTGGCTGCCGACTCTTTTACTTTGCCTTGAATTGCAGCCAATTAATTGACAATAATGATAACTAATTTTTAGGGAAGCTTTAATGCAACGATTATTGCGCCTGTTTTCGTTACAGGTAATTTTGCTAAGCATAGTCTTTTGTAGTACAGCCAGTTTTGCTGCTGAGCAATCGGGTATTAGTATACGTGGTCCAAAATCTTCAGACGTATACACTTACGAACAATACGGCCCAATAACCAATAAAGATACGTTATGGAATATTGCTGTTCAAGTACGACCTGATCCAAAGTTATCTGTTTATCAAGTAATGACGGCACTTTTTCAACAAAACCCTCAAGCTTTTAATGACAACAATATAAACCACATAGTAACAGGGCAGTATTTAAATATTCCACCTGTTGAAATGATGCGTGCCATTAATCCTTTTAGTGCAAAACAAAAATCACAAAATGATGATACATCATGGAAAAATGAACTGAGCCCAGCGTCTAAAAAAGCTAAAAAAGAAATTAAACCTGAAGAAATAACCGTTAAGAAAAAAGATTTAGATGCTGCTAAAGTTGAAATTAATGAACAACTAAAAAGTATTGATAAAACTCAAGAAATACGCCTTTCAACGATACAAAACGATGTAGCTGACTCTATTGATGGTTTACAAGCGTTATTAGAAGAAAATGTCAACTTAAAAGGGCGATTAACAAACTTCAACGACCAACTTAATGTTATGCAAGATGAAGTTGCTAAAGGCGAAGAAATAAGAAATCAAATGAATAACTTGTTGGCTAATCAACAAGCACTCCTTGAAAAAGCCAATGCTAGAGAACAAGAAATTATACTGGCTAAGCAAGCTGAAGAGTTAGAAAAACAGCGCTTCATTAATAGTCCGTGGATGACGGTAATTTGGGCAACTATTCCAGCACTGATAATTATTGGTTTGATTATCTTCTTTTTAATACGAAGAAAAAGTAAAAAACCTGATGAAGAAGCGATTATTTCAGATGAAGAGCTTGCTTTCCCTGAACCGGGTGAAGAATTACCTGCAGATGAGCTACTTAATGAAGAAGTTAACGAAGAAGTAAATGAAGAAGCTAGTGAAGAGCTCGATGATATTTTAGGTGATATGGATGAACCTACAATAGATGAAACTAGTAATGATTCTATAGATGATGATTTATTACTTGATGATGAGTTATCAATTGATTTAGGTGAAGAACTTGATGACAGTATTGAGCTTGATGACGAAAGCGAAGAGCTTGGTGCTAATGAATTAGATCAAAGTGATTTAGATGATTTATTATCTGGTTTTGATGATGATGACGACGATGTGTTAGAAGGTGGAGAATTAGGCCAAGATGCATTAGATGATTTACTTTCTGGTTTTGATGATCCTGAACTTGATATCGATGATAAAAAAACAGCCTCAGAGCCAGCCGCTGATGTAAGCGACCCAGATGATATTGATGCCTTATTGGAAAGCGCTGGTGCCTCAGAGCCTGCCGCTGATGTAAGCGACCCAGATGATATTGATGCCTTATTGGAAAGCGCTGGTGCCTCAGAGCCAGCCGCTGATGTAAGCGACCCAGATGATATTGATGCTTTATTGGCAAGTGCTGGTGCTACAGAGCCTGAAGCTGATGTAAGCGACCCAGACGATATTGATGCCTTGTTGGCAAGTGCTGGTGCCTCAGAGCCAGCCGCTGATGTAAGCGACCCAGATGATATTGATGCTTTATTGGAAAGCGCTGGTGCCTCAGAGCCAGTAGCTGATGTAAGTGACCCAGACGATATTGATGCATTATTGGAAAGCGCTGGTGCCTCAGAGCCAGCCGCTGATGTAAGCGACCCAGACGATATTGATGCGTTATTGGAAAACGCTGGTGCTACAGAGCCTGCAGCAGATGTAAGCGACCCAGACGATATTGATGCTTTATTGGCAAGTGCTAATGCTACAGAGCCAGCCGCTGATGTAAGCGACCCAGACGATATTGATGCTTTATTGGCAAGTGCTGGTGCTACAGAGCCTGAAGCTGATGTAAGCGACCCAGACGA
>JALZUE010000043.1 GCA_023301705.1 Alteromonadaceae bacterium
TCGAAGACAGCATTGATGATAACTTTCTACTGCGTTATCGCTTATTTATGTAGAATAACTACACATCATAAGCTCTGCCTTGTATAAAATCATCATCAACTGCTGCAAAAACAACCTCGAAAGATCAACAACCCCTAGTTTAATTATAACTAGTGTTTAAAAAACATTCTTTTTAAGAGCGTTTGTTAAGTTGCTAATATCTATACAAATCAAATTCATTGGGTATATAATAAGGTTCATTTTATTGTTTAACTTTAGTCTTATGCTTACTTCTTCAAATAGTTCTATAACAACGCGTTTAAAACTCTACTTCACAGAGCTTTCCATAATAACTAAGTCTCTTATTATTGTTATTTTTATAGCTTTTTTAGTTAATATTTTATTTTTATCAGATGAAGATACTAAAGATATCAATAACAACAGTGATGCTAACCTTACTGCAACTGCTGTTGTTGTTGCTAGCGTACGCAAAGGGGGCTTTGATATTTATAAGTCTGGGTTAGGTACAGTAAAGCCACTTAATGAAGTAGATGTAAGCAGTCGAGTTGATGGCCAATTAACGAGTTTAAATTTTATTGAAGGTCAAACGGTAACCGCCGGTGACTTGTTAGCTACAGTTGATTCAACGTCTTTAGAGTCTCAACTTAAATTAGCTAAAGGAAAGTTAGTTTTAAACGAAGTTATGCTAAATAAAGCTAAGGCCGATTTAGAAAGACACCGTATATTGCTTAAGCAAGATTCTACATCACGCCAAACAGTTGAATCAAAGGAGTCGACTTTCCGTCAATACGAGTCACTTGTTGCTGCCAATAATGGTGAAATTGATAATATAGAATTACAGTTAGAGTATGCCAACATAGTTGCACCTATTGGTGGGCGTTTAGGTTTTAGGCAATTAGATGTTGGTAATATTATTCGTGCATCTTCTGGCAAGGCTATTGTTACCATTAGTCAATTAGATCCAATTAGTGTTGTATTCTCAATACCTGAAGATATTTTATTTAAGGTATTAAAAAAACTTAAGAAAGATGAAAAATTAATTGTTGATATTTACGATAGAAAAAAAGAAAACAAAATCACCGAAGGTTATTTATTAGCAGTAGACAATGAAATAGATGCATCTACAGGTACTATCAAGTTAAAAGCAGAAGTATCAAATACTGAAGGTAAACTATTTGCCAATCAATTCGTGAATATTAAAATGTCAGTAGAACATTTATCAAACGCCATTTTAGTGCCTACAACAGCTATTCAGTATGGTGCTCCAGGTGCTTTTATTTATATTGTTGATTCAGATAATACTGCCATCGTCACACCGATTGTTATTTCAGCAACTCAAGGTGAAGTTACCGCTATAAAAGGTGATATTCCAGTTGATGCTCTTGTTGTCGTTGAAGGAAGTGATAGATTGAAATCAGGTGCTAAAGTGAAAATTATCTCTACTATGAAAGTTGACTCTGTTGAACCTTAAATATATTTTGTTATATAGGGCTTCAAGAAGCTTTCATGATGAAATATTTGACTTAAATATCAGTTTTTCAGCTTACTGTTAATTACCTTAATCATTATCTTATGTTGTTGACCTACTCATGAATGTATCACGTCTTTTTATTTTACGACCTATAGCGACCTCTTTATTTATGGTAGCTATTATGTTGATTGGCCTTTTTGCTTATCGATTATTGCCAGTATCTGCTTTACCACAATTTGATTACCCTATTATACAAGTGGTTACAATGTACCCAGGAGCGAGTCCTAAAATTGTTACTTCTACCATTACAGCGCCTTTAGAAAGGCAGCTTGGTCGTATACCTAGTTTGAATCAAATGTCTTCAGTAAGTTCTGCTGGTACATCTATTATTACTTTACAATTTAATTTAGATTTACCACTTGATATTGCTGAACAAGATGTACAATCTGCTATAAATGCTGCGATTAACAAGTTACCTCGAGACTTACCACAACTTCCTATTTACAATAAAATCAACCCTGCTGATCCTGCTATTATTACACTAGCTATGACCTCTGAAACGTTGTCATTACCGATGCTACAACAATTAGCAGAAACTCAGTTAACAGCAAAAATCTCCCAAGTGTCAGGTGTAGGGTTAGTGAGTATTAGCGGTGGTCAACGTCCTGCTGTAAAAATTCAAGCTAATCCAAATGTTTTAGCAGGCTATCAAATGTCACTTGATGATTTACGTGTTGCCGTTAGTAATGCTAACTCTAATTTGCCAAAGGGAGGGTTTGATGGGCCAACACAATCCTCGATCATCAACGCTAATGATCAGCTTAAATCGTTAGAAGAATTTAACTCTATTGTTGTTGCCTATCGAAATGATGCTCCTGTGCATATGAAAGATGTCGCTCAAGTGAGTAATGGCGTTGAAAACCAGTACCTTGCTGCTTGGGCTAATAAAAAATCAGCACTTATCATTAATATTCAGCGACAACCTGGTGCCAATGTTATTAATGTAGTTGATAACATTAAAGCCCTGCTACCTCAGTTGAAAGCTTCTTTGCCGGCTGCAGTTAATGTTACGGTTTTAACTGACCGTACCGATATGATTCGAGCTTCAATTCGCGATGTTCAGTTTGAATTATTGTTGTCTATTGCTTTAGTTGTCATGGTTATTTATTTGTTTTTAGGTCGTTTTTCCGCAACGATTATACCTAGTGTTGCCGTGCCTTTATCTCTTATTGGTACTTTTACAGTCATGTATTTATCGGGCTTTTCAATTAATAATTTAACCTTAATGGCATTAATTATTGCTACAGGCTTTGTTGTCGATGACGCAATTGTAATGATAGAAAATATCATGCGTTACATTGAAGCAGGTGAAACGCCGCTTAATGCATCACTTAAAGGCGCGAAACAAATTGGTTTTACAATTATCTCTTTAACCGTTTCATTAATTGCTGTGATGATCCCTTTACTGTTTATGGGTGATGTAATTGGAAGGCTCTTTCGTGAATTTGCTATAACTTTATCTGTAGCGATATTAATTTCAGCTGTAGTGTCTTTAACACTAACACCTATGATGTGTGCACGGTTATTAACAAAGAAACCTGATATTAAAAGCGATAAAAAACATCAATTCCATAAAGCTAATATGTGGTTTGAGCGCATTACTGAAGCTTATGGAAGAAAGCTAACATGGGTGCTAGAGCGTCAAACATTAACATTAACAATTGCAATAATAACATTAATATTAACTGTTTTATTTTACATGGTTATTCCTAAAGGCTTTTTTCCAGTACAAGACACCTCAACTATTCAAGCTATTTCTCAAGCACCCGAAAGTATTTCTTTTAGTGCTATGTCTAGCCGTCAACAGTTATTGGGCGATGTTATTTTACAAGACCCAGCAGTAGAAAGTTTATCTTCATTCATTGGTGTCGATAGTAATAATTCAACTATGAATAGTGGTCGATTTCTTATTAATTTAAAGCCTCTATCAGAGAGGGATAATGATGTTACCGAGGTTATTCAACGTATACAAAATTCGGTTGAAAATATTCAAGGAATTGAATTGTTTATGCAACCGGTACAAGATTTAACGATTGAATATCAAGTGAGTCGTACTCAATATCAAATCTCTATTGAAGATGCTGATGCTGATGTATTGAGTGAATGGATACCTAAAATTATTCAACACCTGAATAAGCAAGAAGCACTTATAGATGTTGCAAGTAATCAGCAAGATAATGGTTTACAAGCGCACGTTGAAATAGACAGAGTTTTAGCCGGACGTTTAGGTGTTACTCCAGCCTTAATCGATAATACTCTATTTAATGCCTTTGGCCAGCGCCAGGTTACAACTTTATTTACTTCTACTAGCCAACAGCATGTTGTGCTTGAAGTTAAACCAGAGTTTGGTAATGGTATTGATGCTTTAGATAACATTTATATTAGTGTGCCTAGCCTAACAAATGAAAAAATAAACAAGCAAGTACCTTTATCTGCTATTGCCACAGTAAGTGAACGATTATCGCCACTAGTCTTAACACGAATAGGGCAGTTTCCTGCGGCTACGTTGTCATTCAATTTAGCGCCTGGTTACTCATTAGGCGCCGCAATAAAAGCAGTCGATTTAGTAGAGAAGGAACTTAGTTTACCAGCGACTATGCGCTTAAAATTACAAGGTTCAGCACAAGCATTTCAAGCATCTTTAACGAGTCAATTACTGTTAATATTAGCTGCTATTGTTACAGTTTATATAGTTTTGGGTATGCTCTATGAAAGTTATATACATCCTATTACTATTTTATCTAGCTTACCGTCTGCTGGCGTAGGGGCTTTACTTGCCTTGATGATGACAGGCAATGAGTTAAACGTGATATCTATTATCGGCATTATTTTGCTAATTGGTATTGTAATGAAAAATGCCATTATGATGATAGATTTTGCTCTTGATGCTCAAAGAGAGCATGGGTTAGCACCTAAAGAGGCTATTTTTCAAGCGTGTCTATTACGATTTAGACCTATTATGATGACATCTATGGCAGCTTTACTTGCAGCTTTACCTTTAGTTTTTGGCTGGGGAAGTGGCTCAGAACTACGACACCCATTAGGTGTTACGTTAGTTGGTGGTTTAGTACTAAGCCAAATGTTGACTTTATTTACAACACCAGTGATTTACCTTGTATTAGAAAAACTTACTAATGGTAAAAAAGGTGTGAATTTACAACCATCAGCATCAAATCAAAGTAATACATGAGAATAGTAAAATGAACTTTTCTAGGCCATTTATAGAAAGACCTGTAGCGACAACATTACTCACTATAGGAATGATGCTACTGGGTGCTGTAGCGCTTTATTTACTGCCTGTTGCTCCGTTGCCTAAAGTTGATATTCCTACGATTAAAATACAAGCGTCTTTACCTGGCGCTAGTCCTGATACTATGGCGGCTGCAGTTACGACTCCTCTTGAGCGTGCATTAGGTCGCATCGAAGGTATCACCGAAATGACTTCTAGTAGTTCTGTAGGTAAAAGTAAAATAGTATTACAATTTGATTTTTCTAAAGATGTTAATGATGCTGCCAGAGATGTTCAAGCAGCCTTGAATGCTGCGCAGGGTTCTTTACCTTCTGACTTGCCTAGCAACCCTAGTTATCGAAAGGTAAATCCTGCTGACTCACCTGTAATGATACTTTCTTTAACGTCTGATACCTTAAATCAAGGGCAAATGTATGATATAGCATCTACAATAATCGCTCAAAAACTAGCTCAACTTAAGGGGGTTGGTGACATTGAAATAGGTGGTGGATCTTTGCCTGCAGTTAGAGTTGACTTGAATCCTAATGCGTTAAATCAATATGGTGTTGAAGTCAATCATGTGCAACAAGCAATCAGGGCTTCAAATTCAAATCAACCTTTAGGTTCAGTAGAGGCGGGTAATAAACGTTGGCAAATATCAGCGAATAGCCAAACGCTAGAAGCCAAAGAGTATTTGCCTATCATTGTAGGGTATAGTCAAAAGGGTGAAACTATTACTTTAAGTCAGGTGGCGAATGTCACTGACTCTGTTCGAGATATACGTACATCGGGCATTGCTAATGCCAAACAAGCCGTTTTACTTATTATTAGGCGAGCACCTAACGCAAATATTATTGAAACCGTTCAAAGTGTAAGTGAATTACTACCAAGCTTGCAGGCTTCTATTCCTAACGCTGTTAATGTAGATGTAGTTATGGAAAGAACATCTACAGTACGAGCTTCTATGCGAGATGCAGGTGAAACATTAATAATTGCAGTGATTTTGGTTACTTTGGTTATATTGTTTTTTTTGCGAAATCCTCGTGCAACTTGGATACCCATCATAGCAGTACCTGTTTCTCTTATTTCTACTTTTTCGGTGATGTACTTACTGGATTATAACCTTGATAACTTGTCTTTGATGGCTTTAACTATCGTTGTCGGGTTTGTTGTTGATGACACTATTGTTGTGTTAGAAAATATCATGAGGCATATTGAGAATGGTTTATCGCCCAAAGAAGCAGCATTAGTAGGCGCAAAAGAAGTTAGTTCAACTGTATTAACTATGACTATAGTGTTGGTCGCGGTATTTATACCTATGTTATTCATGGGGGGATATGTTGGTTTATTTGTTCGTGAATTTGCAGTAACTTTGTCTGTTGCTGTTCTTATTTCATTAGTGGTTGCGTTAACTACTGCTCCGATGATGTGTGCTTTACTATTAAAACCTACTTCTGAACAGCCTAAACAAAGTCGATTTTTTGATTGGAGTGAGCGTGGGTTTAATCGACTTTTAAAAGGATATGAAAAAACATTGCGCTGGGTCTTAATGCATACACGTTTGATGGCTTTATTCTTACTAGCAACAATATTTTTTAATATATATCTTTTTACAGTGGTTCCTAAAGGTTTTTTTCCTCAACAAGATACAGGCCAAATTACTGGAAAAATAATCGCAGATCAAAGTGTATCTTTTGGCATAATGGAAAAGAAACTTGCACAATATATAGCGATAATTAGACAAGATAAAGGTGTTGAAAATGTGGTCGGCTTTACCGGTGGAGGACAAACAAATATCGGTGAAATTTTTATTATGTTAAAGCCTTTAGGTGAACGAAAAGTAACTGCTTTTGAACTTGTTGAACGTTTACGTGAAGATATTGATAACATTCCTGGTGCATCACTTAACCTTAAACCTGTGCAAAACATTAAAATTGGTGGTAAAAGAAGCCGATCTTCTTATCAGTATACTATTCAATCTGATGATCTTGATACACTCAGAGCTTGGGAACCCAGAATTAGGCAAGCATTACTCAATGTGCCTCAAATTGTTGATGTTGATGCAGATGGTCAAAGCACAGGTTTACAAACAACATTAATTGTTGATAGAGAAGCTGCGGCACGCTTTGGTATTAATATTAAACAAATCAATGAAGTACTTAGTGACGCATTTGCCAATCGCTCTGTTTCTACTATATACCATCCTTTAAACCAATATAGAGTAGTTATGGGGGTATCTTCTGAATATGCTCAGTCTCCAAGTGCTTTAGATCAAATATATTTATTAACTGATTCAGGAAAGCAAATTCCCTTGTCATTAATATCTTCTTACCATCAAGATGAAGCAACGTTAAGTGTTGAGCATTATGCATCATTACCTGCGATGAATATTTCCTTTAACAAAGCACCAGGGGTATCACTTTCTAAAGCGACTGCAGCTATAAAAAAAGCAATGGATGATATTGGAGTACCTGCAACGATAAAAGGTAATTACCAAGGATCTGCTAAAGCATTTAAAAAAATGCTAGCGCAACAACCTATTTTAATGTTGGCTGCATTTCTTACGTTGTACATTGTTTTAGGTATTTTGTATGAAAGTTTGATACACCCATTAACAATACTTTCCACTATTCCTTCTGCAG
>JALZUE010000044.1 GCA_023301705.1 Alteromonadaceae bacterium
AGACGACCTAGGTCGTCTTTTTTTATATAATTAGTACTCTTAATTTAACCAACTTTATTAGTTGTCAAAACTTACGATTTATTTAGTACAGTGTGTATATATGTTGATTAAAAAAACAATTTCTTTCACTCTTCTTATTATTTTTTTAGCTGGTTGTTTACCACAAAAAGATGAAGGTCCAACTCCTGCTGTGCATTTGCAAGGTAGGACAATGGGCACGACATATAATATTAAAATTGTAGTTAAGGATAACTTCGATGTTCAGTCATTACAACAAGTCATCGATGAGCGCTTAATTGATATTAATAATAGTATGTCTACTTATATTGATGATTCTGAATTATCACAATTTAACAATCATATAAGTTTAACGCCTGTTGTTATATCTGAGCCGCTTACTTATGTTATGAAGGAGGCAATTCGCTTAGGAAAGCTCACTCAAGGAAAACTTGATGTTACTGTCGGCCCTTTAGTAAATCTATGGGGCTTTGGTCCAGAATATAGAGTTGAGAAAAAACCAAGTGCGAAAGAGATTAACGAGGCAAAGCTACGTGTTGGCATTCGAAATTTATCGATAAACAATCAGCAACTTTCTAAAAAAAGAGCGAACCTATACATTGACCTCTCAACAATAGCTAAAGGCTATGGTGTAGATATAATTGCTGATCTGATTGAAAGTAATGATATCAATAACTACTTGGTAGAAATTGGCGGTGAAATGCGTTTGAAGGGTGCTAAACCTGATGGAACGCTATGGCGTATTGCTGTGGAGAAACCGGTTACTAATTCTAGAGCAGTACAGCAAGTGATTGTTCCGAAAGACAATGCTGTAGCAACTTCTGGTGATTATCGTAATTATGTGGAAGTAGATGGTAAACGCTATTCTCACATTATTGATCCAGATACAGCGCAGCCGATAGTTCACAATTTAGTGTCAGTTACTGTTATTCATCCATCAGCAATGACAGCAGATGGTTTATCAACAGCAATGATGGTGATGGGGCCAGAACAAGGCTTTGCTTTTGCACAAGCAAATAATCTTGCTGCAATGTTTATTGTTAAAACAGCACACGGCTTTGATGAAATTAATACCGCACAATTCGTGTCTTATCTCAAGTAAGTGACAGTTTGAGCACATTATAGGAATTACTATGAATTTATTTTTAATTACTTTCGCTTTATTTTTGATTGTATTTGTCGCAATGGGCATAGGTTATATTTTTCAACAAAAAACACTTGCTGGTAGTTGTGGTGGGTTAAGCTCTATTGGCATTGATAAAGCATGTAACTGTGACAACCCATGTGAAAAAAGAAAAGAACGTGATCGTATTTCTGCTGAAAATTCTCAATCAAAACCAGCACCAGAGAATATTATTAATATCAAAAATATTTAATTAATATCGTTTTTTGACTTATCAACAAAGAGCTAAGATTGACTGAATTTTAAAAAAGCCTATACTGTAAACAATTACAGTATAGGCTTTTTTATATGGACAATAAAATAATTCATATTGATATGGATGCTTTTTACGTATCTGTTGAAATAAGAGATAACCCAGAATTAGCCAATAAACCGGTTGCCGTTGGTGGTAAAAGTAGTACGCGAGGCGTACTTTCTACTTGCAATTATATTGCTAGAAGTTACGGTGTGCATTCTGCAATGCCAACGCATTTGGCGTTTTTGAAATGCCCAGAGTTAATTATTTTATCGGGTAGAATGAAAAGCTATAAGCAGGTTAGTGAGCATTTACACAGAATATTTAAACGTTATACGACTATTGTTGAGGGGGTTTCATTGGATGAAGCATACCTAGATGTTAGTAGTTGTAAACTATTTGAAGGTTCAGCAACATTAATAGCGCAAGATATTCGTAAGACAATATTCAATGAACTTTCATTAACAGCATCTGCAGGCATTGCTCCACTTAAGTACCTTGCCAAAATAGCATCCGATTTAAATAAACCTAATGGTCAATATGTTATACCGCCATGTAACGTTATTACTTTTATCAATGAAATGCCTTTAAGTAAAATATCAGGAGTTGGAAAGGTCTCTTTTGAAAAGCTATTACATTATGGCTTCGAATATGGCAAAGATATTCGAGCATCAAGTGAAACATTATTAACACAACAATTTGGTCGTCTAGGTAGAAGCTTATGGCTAAAATGCCAAGGTATTGATACTAAAACCGTAGAGGTTAATCGAATACGAAAATCGATTGGAGTTGAAAGAACATTTAGCAGCGACATAAAAGAAATTGATAAACTCTTATATGTTTTAAACAATAAACTTATTCCAGAACTTAAAAAACGAGCGGGAAATTATCTTAAATTAATACATAATGTCAGTGTGAAAATTAAATACAGTGATTTTCAACTAACAACGAAAACCTGTTTGTTTTCTGAATTCGATACTAACATTTTCGAAATGATGCTGATTAAAGTACTTGAAAGTAGAAGAGGAAAATCAGTAAGATTGGTTGGTATACAACTAGGTTTGAAAGAAAGTAATAAAAATACTCAACTGAGCTTATTTTAATAGATAAATATTATTAACACTAATGGCATAATTTTTATGAGAGTTAGTGTTAATAATATACTGTTGAGTCAAACTAATTTAAGATTTTTCATTATGCTAAAAGTCATCAAGCATATATTCTAAAGAATCCTCATATATTTTTAGATCACGTTCTAATTGGTATTGCTCTTTTAATTGTTCTATTTCACGCCACTTTCGCTTTTTATTACTTGTTTTGGCTTTCACTGGCTGGTTAATAGAGTTTAAAACATCATTTGCACTATCCATAAAACACTCCTTTTTATACAACTCAACCAATTTAATATCATAGATTGAATAGAAGTAAAACACTTTTATAGTGTTTTTTGTACGTTTATTGAGTGATTTATAATGTATTTTTTATTATTTTATTGGGGTATCAATAGCTTACTGTTGTAGTGGTAAAAGCATGAGTGAATTTAATTCAATATAGGTTGTGAAGAAAAGGGTAACGTTTTTATTTTTGGATGGTTATAAATATTAGCATGTAAATGGCTAAAGTTTTATTTAATAACTAAGTGCCTATGTTATAGTAATTTCAGTAATCAATTTATAGAGTTAATGATATTTCTTATGTTAATTGTTGTTTCTCCTGCTAAAAACTTAGACTTTGAATCCCCCCTTGCGACTCAAGATCATAGTCAACCTACATTATTATCACATAGCCAAGAGCTGATTGAGCGATGCTTAACTTTGTCTCCAGCTGAAATTGGCTCTTTAATGAAAATCAGTGACAAATTAGCTGGCTTAAATGCTGCTCGTTTTGGCGAATGGTCATTACCGTTTACTAGTACAAATGCTCGTCAGGCTGTTTTAGCATTTAATGGTGATGTATACACAGGCTTAGATGCACCAAGCTTTACTGAGCAAGACTTTAAGTTTGCACAGCAACACATGCGAATACTTTCTGGCTTATATGGTTTACTTAAACCGTTAGATTTAATACAAGCATACCGTTTAGAAATGGGCTGTAAACTTGATAATACGCGTGGCAAAAATTTATATGAGTTTTGGGGCTCTATTATTACGAACGCATTGAATGAGTCATTAGCGGCCCAAGGGGATGATGTATTAGTGAATCTAGCGTCAACTGAGTATTTTAAATCAGTTAAAAAGAAAGAGTTAAATGCACAAGTTATTACGCCAAACTTTAAAGATTGTAAAAATGGTCAATATAAAATAATTAGTTTTTATGCTAAAAAAGCACGTGGTTTGATGGCAAAATATATTATTGAAAATAAGCTAACAAGTATTGAACAGTTAAAAGCCTTTAATTCTGATGGGTATGTCTATAGCGAAGAGTTAAGTAAAGGCAATGATTGGATCTTTACTCGAGAAGAGATACACGCGTAATTGTTTTAATTTTAAATGATAGTTTTTGCATTTTTGCTTAACTATTTTCAAGGAGCATATAATGTTAACGTTATTAGCCAAGTTATTTAACGCATTAAATTCAGATAGTTCACATAGACAAATATCGTTAGCGATTGTCTTAGGCTTAGCCTTCGGTTTGTCACCTTTATTTAGTTTACAGTCTTTTGTACTGTTATTTTTTGTGCTTTTTATTCGAGTACATTTAGGCAGTTTTATTTTATCTGCGGGTGTGTTTTCGGGCATTAGCTACATATTTTCATTTGCCATTGTAGCTGTCGGTGAAAGTTTATTAACAGCAGCTAGCTTACATGCTTCATTTAATACTTTATATCAAAGTAGTTTATTTCAGTTGGCACATTGGAATCATACTTATGTATTAGGTTCTGTGGTTATAAGTACACTAATCGCTGTGCCTTTTTACTTTATATTAAATGTATTGATTGTGAAGTATCGCGTACACATTAAAACGTTTATTGATCGTTTCAAAATTGTTAAAGCGTTAAAAGCATCGAGCTTTTACCGTTTATATTCTAATGTTTCAGGCTAGGAGATTTTATTCATGAAATATTTACGTTGGCAGGGAGCTGCTTCTTTCTTCGTTATTATAGCTGTAATCGCTTTACTTTTTTATATGTTTGCTGAGTTGATTATCAAAAAAGGCATTGAAACAAGTGTTTCTTGGTATACAAAAGCAGAAGTAAACGTTCAAGCGGTTGACTTAAAGTATTCACCGTTAACATTGAAGGTGAAAGGCTTTCAGGCAACAGACGCTGAACAACCTACGCATAATTTAATTGCATTTGATGAAGCTGGTGCTGATATCAGCCTTTGGCATTATTTGTTGGGTAAAATTATTATTCAAGAATTAGATGTTAAAGGGCTCAGTTTTTCAACGCTAAGAAAATCTGAAGGTGAAGTTTATGAAAAAAGTGAACAAGACACGCTTGAACCAGAACTAGCGGAAAATTCGCCAATTGAAGATATTAAAGCGAATTTGCCCGATCCTAAAACATTACTCGATAATGCCGACTTACAAACACTTAAAGCAGGTGAAACGTTAACTGCTTCTTACGCTACTGAAGCTGAAAAGCTTAAAGGCATCAAAAGTACTTTACCAACAAAAGAAACATTAGATGGTTATAAAGAGCAAGTTGAAGCATTAAGTAAAATAAAAATTACATCGTTAGCTGATGTAGAAATGGTAAAAAATAAATACAACGAGTTGAAAAAACAGTTTAATGCTGACAAACAAGCAATAAAAGCAGCAAAGGAGCAAGTTTTAGCCAGCAAGAATATTATTGCGAAAGATGTAACTGCACTGAAAAATGCACCAGCACAAGATTGGCAAGAAATTGAAAGTAAGTATCAATTAGACAGTCTTGAAGGTGGCGATTTTGCACACTTATTGTTTGGTGAAGATGCTAGAAAATATTACGACAATATTGCATTAGTGTACGAAAAATTATCACCGTTATTAGCGGGTAGTGAATCACCTGAAAAAGTTGAAAAAGAATCAGCAACAGGGCGCTTTGTTTATTTTACAGAAGATAACCCGTTACCTGAGTTATTGATTCATCAAATATATGTTTCAATTAAGAGCACCCAGGGTGATTTTGTTATGGACATTACCGAGTTTAATTACCAGCATTGGTTACGTAATAAACCGACTGTGTATAAGCTTTCAAGTAGTAATATTACTGACTCAGGTAGCGCGTCACTGTTAGGTAACTTAACAACTATTCAACAAGGTGGTTTTACTACTGATGGGCAATGGTCTTTAAATAATATGACGTTAAGTAATATTGCATTGCGCGAAACAGATGATTTATCACTTACTTTAAATAAAGGCTCTTTATTTGCTAAAGGTGGCTACCAAGCGACTAATGAAACTATTGATAGTAATAATTCGTTTGCTTTAAAACAGGGTGATTATGCTGGCAATGCAACGAATCAAATTAGTAAGTTAGTGTTAAATACATTATCAAAAACAGAAGAGTTATCTGTCGGTGTTGGTGTTAAAGGTTCTGTATTCGCACCTTCTTTAAGTATCTCTTCAGATTTAGATAATATACTTAAAGATGCGGTTTCACAGCAAGTAGATGAAAAGTTAACTGAGTTTAAATCATCTATACAGTCTGGTTTAAACGATAAACTATCTGATTCATTAAATGTAGAAAGTGAGGGTAAAACTGACTTGCTTAATTTAGAAAGCTTATTGAATGATTCAGAAAATACGTTAGATAATTTACTATCATCAGACGTTGTTAAACAGCAACAAGGCCAGCTTAAAAATAAAGCCAAAGATAAATTAAAAGATAAGCTAGGCGGTTTTTTCAAATAGTGTAAATATCTGTTCTACATTTATCTTGAAAATAAGCCAGTATTTATACTGGCTTATTTGTCTGTGATATTCGTTAATTCGTGCCATTAAATTGTTATTTACTTTAAAATGAATATGTAAAGCCAGTTTTTAGCGTGTTTTTAAGTCGAACAGTATTATTTTTTAGTGTATTTACAGGTACAATGCTTCCTATTATTGACGATATAATTGGCTGATATTCAGGTGAACAAAAAAATCTTACACCAAGCCATTAGTTTATTATCAAGGCGTGAACACTCCTTAAAAGAATTAAGGCAAAAGTTAGTACAGCGCGAATATGAACATGATGAATTAGCGCCTGTATTAGACTTTTTAATTTGTGAAGATTACCAAAGTGACTTACGTGCTGCTGATTGCTTCTTTCGTAATCGAGTCAGTAGAGGTTACGGCTGGCTGTACATTCAAAATGAATTAAAACAAAAAGGTATAGCGAATGACGTTATGTATTCGGTATATCATGAACAAGATATTGATTGGTATGAACAAGTGCAAAACACTTATCAAAAGAAATTTGCAGATATGCCAATTGTCGACCAAAAAGACAAAGCTAAACGTTTTCGTTTTTTGCAGTACCGAGGTTTCTCACTTGATGAGATTTACTTTGTATTGAATGAAAATTAATTAACTAGGTGAGTATAACCATGATTAAATCAAGTGCCGAAATTAGACAGGCATTTCTAACGTTTTTTGAATCTAAACAACATCAAATTGTTGATAGCAGCTCATTAGTACCAGGTAACGATGCAACTTTGTTATTTACAAATGCTGGCATGGTTCCTTTTAAAGATGTATTTCTAGGTGCAGAACAACGTAACTATCAACGAGCGACTTCTTCTCAACGATGTGTACGTGCTGGTGGTAAACATAATGATTTAGAAAATGTTGGTTATACAGCTCGTCATCATACATTTTTTGAAATGTTAGGTAATTTTAGTTTTGGTGATTATTTTAAAGAAGAAGTGATTCACTTCGCTTGGGACTTCTTAACCCAAACTTTAGGTTTACCAAAAGAAAAACTATTAGTGACGGTTTATGAAACTGATGATGAAGCGTTTAACTTTTGGGCGAATGATATTGGTATTCCAACCGATAAAATTATTCGTATTGGTGATAAATCACCTGAAAAAAAATATGAGTCTGACAACTTTTGGTCTATGGGTGATACAGGGCCTTGTGGTCCGTGTTCTGAGATATTCTATGATCATGGCGAACATATTTGGGGCGGCCCTCCGGGCTCTCCAGAAGAAGATGGTGACAGATTTATTGAAATTTGGAATATTGTATTCATGCAATATAACCGACATGCAGACGGTACTATGGAAGCGCTACCGAAGCCATCTATTGATACAGGTATGGGTTTAGAGCGTATTGCAGCTATTATGCAAGGTGTTCATAGCAACTATGAAATTGATATTTTTCAAGGCTTAATTAAAGCGACTGCAGAGTTATTATCGGTAGAAGATTTAACGCATAAATCATTACGTGTTATTGCCGATCATATTCGTTCATGTAGTTTCTTAATTACTGATGGGGTAATGCCGTCAAATGAGGGGCGCGGTTATGTATTACGTCGTATTATACGCCGTGCTATTCGTCATGGTCACAAACTTGAAGCAACCGAAACTTTCTTTTATAAATTACTTCCTGCGTTAATTGAACAAATGGGTGAGGCGTATCCTGAATTAATTCAACAACAAGTTGTTATTGAAAAAATGTTACGCATTGAAGAAGAGCAATTTGCTAGAACACTAGATCGCGGTATGATTTTACTTGATGAAATGTTATCAAACCTTAAAACAGATACTGTTGCAGGTGATGATGTTTTCAAATTATATGACACGTATGGTTTTCCTGCAGATTTAACTGCTGATATTGCTCGTGAGCGTGACTTAAAGATTGATCAAGCAGGCTTTGATGCAGCAATGCAACAGCAGCGTCAGCGCGCTCAAAAAGCAAGCCAATTTGGTACAGACTATAATGACCAAATTACATCTGACAATGTGACGCAATTTGAAGGTTATACTAACCACCAGTTTAACAGTAACGTGGTAGAGATATTTGTTGATGGCGAAGCAGTTTCTTCATTAACAGACAATAGTGCGGCTATTATTATTCTTGAGCATACGCCTTTTTATGCAGAATCAGGTGGTCAAGTTGGTGATAAGGGTACGTTATTAACTTCCAATGGTAGTTCGTTTATTGTTGAAGATACAGTGAAGTTAGGCAATGCTTTTGCACACAAAGGCACATTGTCAGGTACGCTTAATGTCTCTGATAAAGTGGAAGCAAATATTGATGTTGAACATCGTCAAGCGATTATAAAAAATCATTCAGCAACACATTTATTACATGCTACTTTACGTAATATTTTAGGTGAGCATGTCACTCAAAAAGGGTCATTATGTGATGCTGATAAATTACGTTTTGATTTCTCGCATTTTGAAGCTATAACACCACAGCAGTTACGTGAAATTGAACGTACTGTTAACCAACAAATCCGTTTGAATCATCAACGTGAGACACAGTTAATGGATATTGAAGCCGCTAAAACCGCAGGCGCAATGGCATTATTTGGTGAAAAATATGATGAACAAGTACGTGTTGTTTCTTTAGGCGATAGCTCAATTGAGTTATGTGGTGGTGTTCATGTTGAGCGCTCTGGAGACATTGGTTTATTCAAAATAGTTTCAGAGCAAGGTACTGCTGCTGGCGTGCGTCGTATTGAAGCTGTTACAGGTGAAGCAGCTATCAGTTATACAGAAACACAAGCAGATTTATTACAGTCTGTATCTGGTTTAGTGAAGTCTGATGTACCAAGTGTTGCTGAGAAAGTAGAGCAACTATTATCGCGTAGCAAACAATTAGAGAAAGAAATTTCACAATTAAAGCAAACCCTAGCAGCGCAAGCTGGCTCTGACTTATTAAGCCAAACACAAGATATTTTAGGTGTTAAAGTGTTAATTGCTAACCTTGATGGTGCTGAAGCTAAGTCGTTACGCGGCATGGTTGATGAACTTAAAAATAAAATGGGTTCAGGGGTTATCATGTTAGCTACAGCTAATGGTGAAAAGGTGAGTTTAATTGCCGGGGTCACTAAAGATCTTATTGCTAATGTCAAAGCTGGCGAACTTGTTAACTTTGTAGCTAAACAAGTAGGTGGTAAGGGTGGTGGACGCCCAGATATGGCACAAGCTGGTGGCACAGAGCCTGAAAACATAACGTCAGCACTAGCAAGTGTTGAAACATGGTTAACAGAGCAATTATCGTAATTTAATCATTCGTCAGAGGTATGGTTGATAAGTGTTACTTACTTATTAACTATACCTTTCTTCGTACACTTTTTATTACTTTTTTATAATATATATCGCATATTTGACTAACAAATAAGCAATATATTTTAAATTTCACACTATTTTTGTATCCTCATCGTACCAGCTTTTGTTACAATATAACTTGTTATACTAGAAAGAAGGCTTCATTCACCTTCTCTATATTAGTGGCTATATCAATAATGATTATTTTTATATCCATAAACTATGTAGTTAAAAGACTATTTACTTTTAATTACTCATTAGACTTATCTTATATTGTTAGCTATTAATTAATGTAATGATATGAGTTTAATGAAAATATTAGCTTTATACATTCAGATGATTTTAAAAAGGAACATTATCTATGTTGATTTTAACAAGAAGAGTAGGTGAAACCCTAATGATTGGTGACGATGTAACTGTTACTGTATTAGGCGTTAAAGGTAATCAAGTACGTATTGGTGTTAATGCACCTAAAGAAGTTTCTGTTCACCGTGAAGAAATTTACATGCGTATTCAGTCAGAAAAAGAAGGTAATGAACCATCAGGTAATACTTTCTAATTATTACTGATAATAGTTTAAGTTGAGTCACTTAAGAGTTTAACCGCTTAAGTGACTAGAATTACTCTAAAATGGTTAAAGAAAAAACGTATTGTTTGAATTAACGCCAAACAGTAAATTATTTACAAAAACTGTTTGACATATTTTTCAAAACCATTAATATGCGCAACCACTGAGGTGAGCTGGCCGAGTGGCTGAAGGCGCTCCCCTGCTAAGGGAGTATAGGCGTTAAACCCTATCGAGAGTTCGAATCTCTCGCTCACCGCCATTATATTTTTTATAAATATAATACTCAGTGTAGTAATAATGATGGACGCGTAGCTCAGCTGGATAGAGTACCTGGCTACGAACCAGGCGGTCGCAGGTTCGACTCCTGCCGCGTCCGCCACTTTTAAGTGGCATTGTCATTGGGCAGCTTAGTTTAAGGCTGAATAAATAATTTACTATCTCGTAAGTGAGATGTTAATAAACCTTATTGCGGACGCGTAGCTCAGCTGGATAGAGTACCTGGCTACGAACCAGGCGGTCGCAGGTTCGACTCCTGCCGCGTCCGCCACT
>JALZUE010000045.1 GCA_023301705.1 Alteromonadaceae bacterium
CATCAACCTGGTCTTGTTATTCATACAGCTGGTTGGCCTTTAAATGATAAAACATCAGGCGGAGGGTTCTTATATCACGGCGAAAATCAACAAGTATATGTAGGTATGATTGTTGATTTAAATTATAAAAATCCGCATTTAAGCCCATTTGATGAGTTTCAGCGTTACAAGCATCACCCAGTTATTAGTCGTCATTTACGTAAAGGAAAAAGAGTTTCATATGGAGCAAGAGCTTTAACTAAAGGGGGTCTTAATGCACTGCCAAAACAAACTATGCCTGGTGCTTTTTTAATTGGTTGTGATGCTGGTACGGTCAATTTTGCTAAAATAAAAGGCAATCATACTGCTATGAAGTCAGGTATGTTGGCTGCAGATACACTGATAGATGCATTATTAAATAGTGATAAAGGAGGCAGTGACTTAACTGCTTACGAACAAAAATTTAACACTTCATGGCTATATAATGAATTAAACTCAAGTAAAAATTTCGGCCGTTCTATTCAAAAGTTTGGTACCTTTTTAGGTGGTGCTTTCAATACAATTAACCACAATTTTTTTACAGGTAAATTATCTTTAAAACCAAATGATGACTCGGGTGATGACTCTCAATTATCTTTAGCAAGCGATAGTCAAATCATCATTTATGAGAAGCCTGACAATATATTAAGTTTTGATAAATTATCATCAGTGTATTTATCAAATACAAGCCATGAAGAAGATCAGCCATGCCATTTAAAGTTAGCTGATACGACAATTCCTATCACTGTAAATTTAACTAGTTATAATGAACCTGCTTTAAGGTATTGTCCTGCAGGGGTTTATGAAATAGAAGTTATCAATGAAGAGAAGGTCTTTGTGATTAATGCACAAAACTGCATTCATTGTAAAACTTGTGATATAAAAGATCCCAGTAAAAACATCACATGGACTCCGCCAGAAGGTGGCAGTGGGCCTAATTACTCAAACATGTAATGATAGATTATTTATAAATTTGAAATCAGGTATGTAGTAATGGTTCAATATGTATTTTACGCTCGTCGTAGTATACATGTGTAGGGCCGTGCTCTCGTTTAGTGTGCTCAATAGTCGCATCTATTTGAATTTCAACACCATGGTACATCTTATCTGTTACTTCGATTGAAATAGATTTCAAATAATTATTAAGTGTTTCTTTAGCTCTTTCTACTTCAAATGTTAAAATCTCAATATTTCTAACATGATGTTCATGTGTTACTTTAACTTTATGTAACATTTCTTCTGTTGTTGTAGGTAATGCATTTAACTTATTAATTAGAGAGTGTAGCTCTCTTTCTTTAACTTGTTCTGCCAATAACTCTTTTTCGGCTTCAGAAATACCTTCTTTATATTCCGCTGCTCTTTTAGTAAATACTATCGTTGTTTTACTACCTGCAGTCGCACCAATAATACCCGCTTTTAAAAAGTCTACTAAATGTAAATAACCACCAATCAATTTACCGTTTGCAGATTCTTCATCGCCAATCCATAAACTTTTATCAATGTTAATAATATTATGCATTAATTGATTTTCAATACGAAGTTCACCTTTACAACATATATCTGCATATTGGCTATACATAGCATAAATATTGCCTTTAGCTTTAATAACAGCACTCATTGTTATTGTATTAATATCTATTTGATCATCTAGTTCTTGTTTATGGCCAATAATGCCTTTTTGAATGGTTATATCACCACCGGCTTCTAAGTATGCTGACTCTACAAAACCAGCAACAGTAATATCACCAGATGCAATAACTTGCATATTATTTTGTACATCGCCAGTAATAATAACACTACCTTCAAATTTTATATTACCACTACCAACATCGACATTGTTTACAGTATAAACTTTGTCTACTTCCATTCCGTTGTTAATTATTTTAGGCAGTCCAATGAGGTTCGATATAAGAAGGTTATCATTATCAGGGCTAAGTTCTGTACCTTTACCAACAGATAAAGCAATATCTTCACCAGGAGTTGGATCTAATACTGTTCCTGTTACAGTACAGCCAGGCTTACCAGTAGTAAAAGGAATTCTTTCCATTAATGGATCGCCAACTTTAACACAAATGATGTCACCTAAATTTCGCATATCAACAGTACCATCTTCATTTTCTTGAGGTTTAAGAATGCGAGATTGGGCACTTTCAACTAGAGCTCTAATTTTTGTATCTTTACCATTTTTAGGCAGAGTACCTGATGCAATAATATTTTTGGCTTTTTTTCCGTCATAAGTAGAATCTAAGCTATACAGTTTTGCTGTTTTTATTAAAACAATGATTGAATTCTTAATATACCCTTTATGTATCCCTATTTTTTTAGCTTCATCAAGTAATACTTGTGCCGATATATGATTACCGCCTTTAGCAGGAGTTATTTCAGCAGTGGCAGACATTTCATCTGAATCAATATTAAAGGTAATTGAAGCATCAATACGCGTTAATACTTCATAAGTAATTTCTTTTCCTTCAAGATCTTTTTGTAAACTAGCCAGCTGAACATTAAGCTCAGTAATTGCATTTTTAATATGTGTTTGATTAATAAATAAACGTGTATATTTTGATTCACTTATTAAAGAATAAATATCTTCTTCTACAAAAGGTTTATCTGTTTTATAAGGCTTAATAACTAGATTGACATTATTGTTATTATTTAACACTAAATTTGCTGTTGTCATTTTATTAAAGCCCTAATAAATACCTTGAATAATATTAAGTTAGCATACAGTTCTCATTTTTCATCGTGCCTGATGAATTATTATAAGTAACTATCTTGATGTACCTTAATAAAGCTTGCAGAGCCTTCTTTGGTATAATCTATTTTATATTCTTTGTTATCTAATGCTTGAACAAAAACAAGCTTTTTCTCTTCACCGAAAATTTCAATAGCACCTAAATCAACCACTTCTTGATAGTTCTTTTTAGCTTCAGATTTTTTTCTAGGAATATCTCCACTATATGGTTCAATTCCTCTATGGCTAATAACTACAGGAGTAGCAGGACCATTTAATACTATCAGGTCTATCTTTCGTACTTTATGTATAAGGGTGTTACGTCCACTGGTAATAAAGTTTTTCTCGTTCATATTTTACTCCTATGTATGTCTTAATTTAGAACGTTGTCATTTATTTAATATATAAACATATGAAATATAGCGCAATATATAAAATTTATTAAGGTTGAAACTATATTTTTTACTTTTTATTGATTTGAGTATGTTATTTTCTTGTTGAAAAGTAAATTGGCTCTTCTTGAGCACTTAATAGTTCACGCCTGATTAAGTCTAACCCAATAGCAGAAACCATTTGCTGAAAGTAATATCTATTGGCTTTTATATTTAAAGTAATCGTCTTGATATGAGTAGAGGTGCCCCATGCTAGCCAAAAACTACCGACAGGTTTATCGGCTGAACCACCACTTGGGCCTGCAATACCTGATACGGCAATCACGTAATCGGATGATGATTGTTTTAGTGCACCTTTAGCCATCGCAATAACGGTTTCTTCACTGACTGCTCCATTGGTATCTAATACGCTTTTCGGCACTCCTAAAACCGATGTTTTAATCTCGTTTGAATAAGTCACAAAGGCTGCATGAAAAGCGTTCGATGCTCCAGACTCTTTTGTGAGTAAACTTGAAATTAAACCGCCAGTACAAGATTCTGCAGTTGTTAATGTTTTATTGTTCTTTTGAAGTAGTGATAATACATTTGATGCTAGGCTTGATGGTTGCTGTGTTACTTCATCGATAATATGGTGACCTAATAAATCTTTTATTTGAATTAGCCATTGCTCTTTTAATATTCTATCTTGAGCTGTATAAGATGTTACTTTTAATTCTAACATTGGCAAGCTTGCTCTATAGCCTATTTCTAAACTACTCGGCCAATTAGGCAATTTATCAGATAAGAGTTTTTGTAAGTCTGACTCACCATAGCCAAATACTTGAAACCGTGTTGTGTGACAAGAGATATGGTTTGGTAAGCGCCTTTCTAAAATAGGAGATATTTCATTATTCAGCATCGTTCTTAATTCATGTGGCACACCGGGTGTACAATAAATATCACAATCATTAATATTTAAATGAAAGCCCACAGCACTACCGACACCATTTGCGATAATATTACAGTTTTCAGGAAGTATTGTTTGTTTTAGATTAGGCGCATTTAACTTAGCACCTCGTTTTTCGCACCATGATGTTATATGAGATAAAGCTTCTTCATGCTGTACTAATGGAATATTTGCTGCTTTCGCTAGCGCTTCTGCAGTT
>JALZUE010000046.1 GCA_023301705.1 Alteromonadaceae bacterium
TTCCTAATTACCATGGATTTTAAAACGACTGACTATGAATTTAACTCATTTAAAACAGCTAGAAGCTGAATCTATTCATATTATCCGCGAAGTAGCCGCTGAGTTCGACAACCCAGTAATGCTATATTCAGTAGGTAAAGATTCTGCAGTATTATTACATTTAGCACGTAAAGCTTTTGCCCCAGGTAAAATCCCTTTCCCGTTAATGCATGTAGACACTGACTGGAAATTTAAAGAAATGATCGCGTTTCGTGATCAAATGGCAAAAGAGTACGGTTTTGAATTATTAGTACATAAAAACCCTGAAGGTATTGCTAAGGGTGTTGGGCCGTTTACTCATGGTAGCGCTACTCATACTGATATTATGAAAACTCAAGGCTTAAAACAAGCGCTTGATAAATATGGTTTTGATGCTGCTTTTGGTGGTGCACGTCGTGATGAAGAAAAGTCACGAGCTAAAGAGCGTGTGTATTCTTTCCGTGATGAAAACCATCGTTGGGATCCAAAAAATCAACGTCCAGAATTATGGAACATATACAATGGTAAAGTTGATAAAGGCGAAAGTATTCGTGTATTCCCATTATCTAACTGGACAGAGCTTGATATCTGGCAGTACATTTATTTAGAAAGTATTCCAATTGTACCTTTATATTTAGCTGAAAAACGTCCTGTTGTAGAGCGCGATGGTACATTAATTATGGTTGATGACGATCGTATGCCAATTGGTGAAGATGAAGAAGTGCAAATGAAAAATGTACGTTTTCGTACCCTAGGTTGTTACCCATTAACGGGCGCTGTTGAATCAGACGCAGCAACATTACCAGAAATTATTCAAGAAATGTTATTAACAAAAACCTCTGAACGTCAAGGCCGTGTAATTGATCACGATTCAGCTGGCTCAATGGAGAAAAAGAAAATGGAAGGTTATTTTTAACCTAGTACATTTTATTTTTCGGCGCTGCAAAGCGTAAACATTATTAGAGGTTTTTAAAAAGGTTTTCTTATGAGTCACCAATCAGATTTAATTGAACAAGATATTCAAGCTTATTTAAAGCAACATGAAAATAAAGAATTAGTACGTTTTTTAACGTGTGGTAGTGTTGATGATGGTAAAAGTACCTTAATTGGTCGTTTACTACATGATTCAAAAATGATCTTTGAAGATCAACTTGCTGCAATTGAAAAAGACAGTAAAAAATCAGGTACAACAGGCGAAGGGATTGATTTAGCATTATTAGTTGATGGTTTACAGTCTGAACGTGAGCAGGGCATTACTATTGATGTTGCTTATCGTTATTTCTCTACTGATAAGCGTAAGTTTATTATTGCAGATACTCCTGGTCATGAGCAATATACACGTAATATGGCTACTGGTGCATCTACTTGTGACATGGCTATTATCTTAATTGATGCACGTTACGGTGTACAAGTTCAAACTCGTCGTCATTCATTCATTTGTTCATTATTAGGCTTAAAACACGTTGTTGTTGCTGTGAATAAAATGGACTTAGTTGATTTTAGTGAAGAAGTTTACGAGAAAATTCAAAAAGATTACCTTGAATTCGCTAAAGATTTAAATATTCCAGATATCCGTTTTGCGCCTATTTCTGCGTTAAATGGTGATAACGTTGTTAACCGCAGTGAATCAACTGACTGGTATAAAGGCGAAACGTTGATGGAGTTATTAGAATCTATTCAAATTCGTCAAGAAGTTGCGAATCAAGATTTTAGATTCCAAGTACAATATGTCAATCGTCCTAACTTAGACTTCCGTGGTTTTGCGGGTACTATTGGTTCTGGTAGCATTGCAGTAGGCGATGAGATCATGGCATTACCTTCAGGAAAAACAAGTACAGTAAAATCTATTGTTACTTTTGAGGGTGACTTAGCTGAAAGCTGCGCGCCGCATGCTGTTACATTAACACTAACGAGCGAAATTGATATTAGCCGTGGTGAAATGATTGTTAAGCCAAGTAACTTACCAGAATCATCAAAAGCATTAAATGCTTCTGTTGTTTGGATGCACGATGAAGCTCTAGAAGTTGGCCGTGAATATTACATTAAGCACGGTAGTAAAATGACAACTGGCCATGTGAGTAACGTTCAACATAAAATTGACGTGAACACGATGGAACAAACACCAGCAGACATTTTAGCGTTAAATGAAATTGGTAGCTGTGATTTTGCATTAACAGAAGCATTGCACTTTGATTCATACTTAGAGAACCAAGCAACGGGTGCTTTCATTATTATTGATCGTATGACTAACGTTACTGTTGGCGCTGGTATGATTAATAATACTATTGAAGAGCAAGCTGCTGAAGGTTACTCTGCATTTGAATTAGAATTCAATGAACTAGTACGTAAACATTTCCCACATTGGGGTGCTAGAGATATTAGTAAGTTACTAGACTAACTTATTGGTTATTTAATTAACTATTTAATTCATTATCGAATTAAATAGTTAAAAGCATGAGCTATGTTTTGGTACATGGCTCATGCTTTTACTATTATTACTGTTGTATTTTTATTATTAAATAATGATGTGTTATTTGAAAATATTTAATACCTATATAGTGTTTCTTCAAATACAGTTTTAAGGTTAAATGTTATGACAATAATGCAATGGTTAATGGTCGCAATATTTTTTGCTACTTTTATTGCGTTATTTAAATTTCAACGTCACCCAGAAAAAGTATTTGCAGGTACATCATTAGCCTGTTTAGGTTTTTCGTTTGTTTCTTCTGAGCAAGTACTCGCTAATGCAGTTAACCCTGGTTTAGTGACACTAATTCTATTAGTTTTTTGCTCTTTTACCTTTGAGCGTACAAGTATTCTACGAAAACTTGCTACTATGTTAATTAGTGGTTCAAAAGTTAGTTCTATTATCAAAACATTAACCAGTACTGCAATTGCTTCAGCATTAATGAGTAATACTGCGGTAGTTGCGACCTTAATTAGTACTATTAAGAAAAACACCTTAGTTAACCCCGGTAAGTTATTATTGCCTTTATCTTTTGCTGCCATTTTAGGCGGTACATTAACGTTAGTTGGTACGTCTACTAATTTAATTGTTAATAGTATGTATATTGAAACAGGGGCTAAGGGCTTAGGTTTTTTTGATTTTTCATTAATTGGTTTAATTGCTTTAGTTGTTTGTTTTATTGTGATTTTTGCTCGCATGTATACTCTACCTGATATGGCAGTTGGTAGTTTAGAGGTGAGTAATTATTTTCTTGAAGCGGAAATAACTAAAAATTCAAAATTGATTGGTAAAAGTGTTGAAGCAAACGGTTTACGAAATTTAGACTCTTTATTTTTAGTTGAAGTGATACGTGATGGCCGTTTAATTTCACCGGTAACTCCTGAAGAGATTTTAACGGCTGATGATAAGTTAATTTTTACTGGTGATATTACTAAGGTATTAACATTGCAGCAGTTTGATGGTTTGTCATTATTTGCTGATCAAAATGGTTTAATTAAAGATAATTTAACCGAAGTCTTAATTAAGCCAGATTCTGCTATTATTGGTAAAAGTTTAAAGTCTGCGGGTTTTCGAGCACGTTTTGATGCTGGTGTTGTTGCTATTCGCCGAGAAGGTGGTCAACTTTCAGGTAAGCTAGGCGATATTGTTATACAAGCAGGTGATTTTTTAGTGTTAGCTGTAGGTAATGATTTTAAATCACGTACCAATCTATCAAAAAACTTTTATATTATTTCAGGGCATCAGCCAGAGAATATGTTGCACGGTTGGCGTGATGGTTTAACCATTATTGGCTTTATAGCTACTATTGCTACTTCTGTTATTTTTTCGTTGTCGTTGTTAACTTGTTTAATTTTTTATTTAGCACTTCTAATTGGTACTAACTGTTTAACAGTTAATGAAATAAAACGCCGATTTCCTTTAGAAATTTGGATGATTGTATTAGGAGCACTCACGTTAGCTAAATCACTTGAAAATAGTGGTGTTGCAATGATTCTAGCCAATAATATCGAATTGTTATTACACGATAAGAGTATTTATATCGCTTTTATTACGTTGTATTTATTGACACTAATTTCAACAGAGTTAGTTACCAATAATGCAGCAGCTGCCTTGGTTTTTCCTATTGCTTATAATATTGCGATAGGCCTAGGTGTTGACCCTTTACCATTTGTCATGGCCGTTGCTTTTGCTGCGAGTGGCAGTTTTATTAGCCCCTACGGTTACCAAACTAATGTCATGGTATATAACGCGGGTAATTATAAATTAACTGAATTTATTAAGTTTGGTATACCGGTATCATTACTTTATAGCGTGGTTGTTCTTGTGATGATCCCGATTGTATTTCCATTTTAATATTACACGTATTGGTTTTTTGCATTGAACAACCAGTAACTATTTATCAAAGAGATTGTTATGAAAACAGAAAATACCGTTTGGCATCTTCAAGAAGTAAGTAAAACACAGCGAAGTAAACAGAAAAATCAAAAGCCCTGTTTATTATGGTTTACTGGGTTAAGTGGCTCAGGTAAATCGACAGTAGCGAATGCTGTAGATGCCATGTTATTTGACTTAGGCTGCCATACTTATTTACTTGATGGCGACAACGTAAGACATGGTTTAAATGGAGATTTAGACTTTACTGATGAAGCTCGAATTGAGAATATTCGCCGTATTAGTGAAGTGTCTAAGTTATTTTTAGATGCTGGGTTAATTGTCTCAACGGCATTTATTTCACCTTTTGCTTCTGATCGTAAAATGGCTGAAGATAAACTTCAAGAAGGTGAATTTATTGAAGTGTTTATCGATACGCCAATTGAAGTATGTGAACAGCGCGACCCTAAAGGTTTATACAAGAAAGCTAGAGCGGGTGAAATAAAACATTTTACAGGTATTGATTCTGATTATGATATTCCAAAGTCGCCAGCAATTCATGTAGAAACAGCTAAACATGATATTGAAACGTGTGCGAAGCAAATCGTACAATATTTACGTGATAATGGTTTTGTGAACGCTTAATTTCAGATGAAATATAATCAGTTGATTAGCGTGTAAATAAAATTTTTCGGTATTTAGCATAGAATAATAAAGGATATAGTTGTGCATTTTGATGTATTTAACGGTGACGCTGATGGCATAATTGCTTTAGTACAATTACGATTAGCAGAGCCTAAAGAGTCGATATTAGTTTCCGGTGTAAAGCGTGATATTAGCCTACTTAAACAAGTTGATGTTAAAACTGCCTGTAGTGTGACAGTGCTTGATATTTCAATGGAAAAAAACACTGACGCATTAAATACTTTACTTAAGCTTGGTATATCAGTTGACTACACCGATCATCATCGCCCGGGTGATATTCCTAATTCGCCTTTATTAACGGCAACGATTAATACCGACGCGAATACCTGCACAAGTTTACTTGTTAATAAACGACTAAATGGACAATTTGCTCATTGGGCGGTTGCTGCAGCGTTTGGTGACAATATGACAGCTTCAGCTGTTTCTCTAGCTCAGTCACTAAACTTAAGTGATAACGAGCAAGAAAAGTTAAAGGCCTTTGGTATTTACATTAATTACAATGGCTATGGAAGAACTGTAGACGATCTTCATTATAAGCCTGATGAGTTATATCGATTATTAGTTAAGCATGACAACCCGTTAACCATTATTAATGAACAAGACTCTGTTTTCTCTCATTTAGAAAAAGCTTATGCCGAAGATATGGCACTTGCTGAGTCTGCTAAAGTATTAGCAGATAACGATAGCTGTAAAGTGGTTGAACTTGATGACGAGGCATGGGCTCGCCGTGTTAGTGGTGTGTTTGGTAACGAATTAGCTAACCGTTCTCCTGATAAAGCACATGCGGTGGTAACAAAAAATACAGATGGTAGTTATGTTGTTAGCTTAAGGGCGCCACTTAATAATAAGCAAGGTGCTAGTGATATTTGTATTCAGTTTCCAACAGGTGGTGGCAGAGCTGGCGCGGCAGGTATTAATCAATTACCTCAAGCGCAACTTGAAAGCTTTATTGCTACACTCACTGAGTATTATAAATAATATTCACATTTAAAAATCATCGTTATGTGTTCAGTGAAAATTAATGAAACGACTGAGCATTCTAATATATAAAGCAGGTAGTTTATGAGTTTACTTATTACAGGTGGCACAGGTTATATTGGTAGCCATACGGTCGTTGAATTACTGACGATAAATGAAGATGTTATTATCGTTGATAACCTATCTAATTCATCAACATTAGTATTAGAGCGCATTAAGGCGATTACGGGTAAAGAGCCAACCTTTATTCAAGCAGATGTTTGCGATGAAAAATCTTTAGATGCTATATTCACAGAACATGACATCACGGCAGTGGTACATTTCGCTGGCTTAAAAGCAGTGGGCGAATCAACGACTATTCCATTGAACTATTATCATAACAATGTATCAGGGTCTATTACGCTATTTCAAGTGATGGCAAAGCATGGTGTGAAAAATTTAGTATTTAGCTCATCAGCAACTGTTTATGGCGAAAATAACCCTGCGCCTATGGTTGAGTCAATGCCTACATCAGCAACTAACCCTTATGGACAAACTAAGCTAATGATCGAAAATGTATTATTTGATTTAGCTAAAAGTGATAGTGAATGGTCTATTGCTTGTTTACGTTACTTTAATCCTATTGGTGCTCATGCTTCAGGTACTATTGGTGAAAACCCTAATGGCATTCCTAACAATTTATTACCTTATGTTTCGCAAGTGGCAGTAGGACGATTAGAAATGTTGTCAGTATTTGGCGATGACTATGATACGCCTGATGGTACAGGTGTGAGAGATTATATTCATGTGGTGGATTTAGCATTAGGACATGTCAAAGCATTACAGAAGCTAGGTAATTTACAGGGCTGTGTTCCTATTAATTTAGGTACAGGTAATGGCACATCAGTACTTGAGATTGTAAATACTTTTAAACGCGTTAGTCAGCAGCCCATTCCATACTCAGTTACGCCTCGCAGAGCTGGAGATATAGGTGAAGTATTTGCAAATGCTAACTTAGCGAAAGAATTATTAGGCTGGTCAGCTGAGCGTGATATTAATGTGATGATAGAAGATACCTGGCGTTGGCAGTCTCAAAATCCAAAGGGTTTTGAAGCGTAAATATAAGCAAAGTACTACATAAATAAAAACAGAGCTATACAGCTCTGTTTTTATTTAAACTAATATAGTTAGTTTATCGTCTATTTTATGTTGTTAAGGTAAACTGTTCGTCAGCTGATGTTAATGCTTTATTATAGGCAGCAATGACATTACTTTTATTAAGCGATAGTTCACAAATCAATATATCGGTTTCTGACCAATTTGCTCTTTCAATAAATGAAACTAGCTTTAATATTTCAGCTATTGGGCCTTTTTGTGTTAATAGTGGGGCCTTAATTTCTTCAGATAATGGTAAGCTGGTTAAAATTATTTCTAATTTTTCATCCAATATTGCATCAATAAGAGAGAGTAAACCAATCAAAAAAGCACTTGATGAATCCATCTTTACTTTTAAGCTTTTAGCTATCTCTTCACAAAATTTTGCTCTAGCCATAGATAACTTAATTAGTTCTGATGGCTTTTCAGGGTTAGCATTGGCTGCAAACATTAACGTCATAAAGCGTTTAAGTTCATTGGCACCAAGAGTGACTAATGCTTGTTTTATTGTTGATATTTCTTTGGCACGCATGAAAATTGCTGAGTTTGTATAACGCAATAACTTATAAGAAAGCGTAATATCACGTTCAAACATTGCTGTAATATTATTTAAGTTAATATCGGGTTTAGAGGTTTCGTATAATAGCTCAGCCATAACGACTTGAGATGGAGAGGAGCTTTTAGTTTTCACCATTTCAGGTTTTGAAAAAAAGTAACCTTGAAACAACTCACACCCTAGCTCTAAGGCTTGTTCATACTCTTCATAAGTTTCAACTTTTTCGGCTAGCAGCTTTATATGTGGGTGAGCTACTATAGCCTGTTTAATCGTTTTCATTTCATCAAGTGATGTAGTACGCCAATCAAGTTTAATTATATGTACATAAGGATAAAAGTGTTTCCATGCAGGTTGATGAATATAATCGTCAAGTGCAATAGTATAGCCTTTTTTGAATAAGTCTTTACAGTGAGTGAGCAGTCGCTTACCTGGCTGAACTGTTTCTAATATTTCTACAACTAATTCGTCAGGAGTTAAAATTTCAGGGTAATGATTGTTTAACGAATCAATTGTAAAGTTAATAAATGCGGGCTTTCCAGCAGTAAACTCATGTAAGCCTATATTAAATCGGCTAGCATCAATCATTTTAGAGGTAGCTTCATCTTCGTTTACATCGGGAAATACATTTTTCAAACTATCACGGAATAATAGCTCATAAGCAAATAGGTTTTTTTCTTTATCTAGAATGGGCTGCCTAGCCGCATAAAAATACATTTAAATTCCTTTTTTACATTTTATATCTTACAGTGAGATTGATTGATTTTGTTGTAACTATGAATGTAACCTATTAAGAATAGGTTAATAATGTGATATTTCCATAAAGGAAGGGAATTAATAAAGTTTTTGTTGAGAATGAATATATAAAAAAGCCAGAAATACATTTCTGGCTTTAACTATATTATTGTTCAAATATAAAAGTATTATCTAGGTTGACCATTGAATATTTTTATTAACTTCACTTTGCCAATGACTAACAGATTCATCTTTTTCCGTAATAACAACAATATTACTTTGTAAATATTGTATTGTTTTACCATTAAATTTTTCATCAGAAAAATCACTATTAATAGTAAGAGATTTTTCGTGAGGAATCACTAATACCGTTACAGGTGAATTCTCTCCTTGAAAAACTAAATGAAGACTCTTAATACCACCAAAACGGCAAAAATCAGCAGAAATAACATCTCCTACTAAACTGGTAAAGTTACCGCCAAAATTAGCTAATTTTTTATTAACTGATTCAAGTGTTATATCTTCGCTTGCCATATTTTTAAAAGAACCATCTTCATAATGAACATGTGCTAATGAATGGTCCGCTAATGACATTGAGCTATTTGAAAACTGAAAAGTATTCATTGTGATACCAACAGCAAAAACTACAGATGCAGCTAGTGCTAGTTGTACACGATACTTTTTCTTTTGTTTCGTATGATCCGCCATTGATTGACGTAAAATTAATTTATTCGCTAAATCGTCAGGTACTTCTACATCTAAGGCTGATTTTAGGCTTTGTTCAAACAACTCTAAATCATTAGCAAAACTTTGTTTTGCAGGATCTTCCTGGATCGCCTCTAAAATGTCTGCATCCGTTGAGTTAGGATCGGCATATAAGCTACGCCTAAATTGTAAATCATCCATTACCAAAACCTCGTATTTTTGGTTCGCGTTCTACGGCTTCTTTTAATTGATTACGTGCTCTAAATAAACGTGTCATTACTGTGTTTTTATTTAATGAAAGTTGCTCTGCTATTTCTTCACCACTAAAACCACCAATAACTTGAAGTATTAATGGTTCACGGTATTCTTCAGGAAGCTGAGCTATTTTTTCACGTAACCAGTCGTTTTCTATATTTTGTTCATTTGTCGTTGATTGAGTATCTAAAATGGTTTCTTCTTCATACTCACTCATTTCAAAGCGCTTACGTTCAAAGCGTCTTGCATTTTCACGACGTAAAATTGTAATTAACCAAGCTTTAGCTGCCTTTTCATCTTTTAAAGAGTCTAAAGCACGCCATGCTCTCAAGAAAGTTTCTTGAACAAGGTCTTCAGCGACTTGTTTGTCACGACATAGCCAGTATGCAAATCTATATAGATCTGCATGTAAAGCTTGTACAAGTATTTCGTATCTTTTTTGTTTAGACATCACATTCATAAGAGACCTGCCACTTAAGATATTAATTTCAATTTTTTGTATTAATTTTAAGCTTATTTAGTATTAAGCAACTACCTATCACTAGGTAAATTTATTTGTAGGCGCATATATTACACATATTATGGGTTTAGTACTATGCCTTGTTTATTTTTTGAAAACAATTTTTTCTTCGATATGCTTTTTATTACGACCAATAGCGGCTCACCTTGCCAAGTGTGTGGCGATTTACTGTAAAGTGAGGCTTGCAAATTTTTAATTTCATTATTTAATTCATCATCATTCATTGTCGCTTTAGCATCATGAATATTTGATATAGTTTGATTTGGAACGAGTGATTGTATCCAAGGCGTGATTAAACTTAATGCTTGGCTTGCTTCATTATTTTTACATGCTTTTTGTAACGCTAAAAAAGGCTTATCATCTAAAGCTAATTGTGGTGTTGGCAGCTCTTTTTTATGCTTTTTAAGCCAATAGCTCAACGCCCATATAAATGATGTGAGTAACCATAAAACAAGAAATAGCCACTGTAACCATGAATGCTCTTTAATAATTACTGTTTGTGTTTCTGTTGCTTGAGTTAAGTTATTAGGTAACTTATCGTTATCAATATTTGAATTATGAGTAACCGAATTATTTACGTTATTTTGATTTTTTGAAAAATCAGGGTTAGCTTGAATAAAAATTCGCTGAGCGGGTAAAACAGCAACCTCTTGCTTATTAGTGACAGTATTCCACCATGGAATTCTAACTTCTGGTAGTTCAAAAGCGCCTTCATCACTGGCAACAATAGCAAAACTCATAACGGCTTGGCTTACTAGTCGTTGTTGCCTGATGCCGCTGTGTAATTGTGGTTGATCAGGGTAAATTTTAATACCTTGCACTATCGGCGCTTCAATTGATGGAAGTTGCTCTTTTGTTAAGCCAACTGCATTTAGCGTAATAGTACGGGTAATAGGTTCACCGACTTTAAATTCAGTTAAATCAGGTTGCCATTCTTGATGAAGGGTGATTAACTCACTTGGTAACCAAGTCCCTTGAAAGCTTGCTGGCTGTGGTTTAACTGTAATATCGATAGCGTCTGTAATCACACTCACAGGCTTAGTTTCAGGAAACCCGAAAACACCGCCTCGTCTGCGAGATTGTACGTTGATTTGGCCTGAAAAAACTGGAATATCAAGAGAGTAATCACCACTAGATAATGGCGTAATCGTGTATTGACGTTCAATTACTTGATAACGACGACCATTAATAATTTCTTCTGTTTGTTTATCTTTACCAGCTGGCGTAATAGTGGCATTTTCCATTATAGGTTCAGATAAACTTGCACTTTCAAGTGCTACGCCAAAGTGTAGTTTTATGGTAAGGGAAAGCTGCTCTTGAACATAAACACTATTTTTATTTGTTGCTGCGGTAATAAAAATATCTTTATTTTTTTGTAGTTCACTGTTTGATTTATCCAATACATTAAGTGTAATTGGTTGTGTTGTTATTCCATCAACGTTTAATGCTGGAATAATTACTTGGCCTGTTTGAGTAGGTATTAATACGGTTGTCCATTTTGTTTGTCGACTGCTTTGACCATTAATAATACGAGTTTGCGAACTGCTTGATATTCTTCCTACAATGAAGTCTTTCAGTAATATTGAAGTATCAAGCGCGTTAGTATCAACACTGTCATTAGCGATAACTTCGAGCACTAATGATTCACCTTCAATAGCTGGGTTTTTATCTACAGATGCTGTGACTTTATCAAGCGCTAACGCAGAAAAACTGACCATTAAACTAAAGAAATAAAATGCGTATTTTACCATTGTTTATTAACTCCTGAACTTTGGCGCTCTTGACGACGTTTTTGGTATTCTAATTTCATTTTGTTACGTAATAATAATGCGGGGTTGTCGGTAAGCTTTTTTAATAGCTGCTGTTTGTGTTGCTCGTTTTCTTGTGCTGCCAGCTCTTCAGCTGATAACGACGCTACTTGTGGTGCTTCTTCATCAGTTG
>JALZUE010000047.1 GCA_023301705.1 Alteromonadaceae bacterium
ATAACTAGACCTTAGTTCCTGTTTTAAAACCCAATTTATTTTTGATAACTTCCCCGTATTATCAACAATAATTTTGCTTAAATGGACCTGAGTAGTTACGAATTTGTTTATTACGGTATCTTACATAACAAAAGTATATTTTATTCTTGGAATAAAAAAATATTTCAAAAAAAGTGGCTTCATTGTAAATGAATGATTAAAAAAAATATAATCTAATCTCAAAAATTTACAAATAAACCACAAGGTAGATTTAATCATCTTCCCAACTAGGTATTAGAACAACACAATTGTTTTTATACCTTTTATTAAAGCTATTTCCCTTAAACGCAACCATCGATTCTAATAAAGACCGTTGTGCTTAACGGGGAAACCACTAAAAAAAATAACACCAATGGCATAGCGATCAGGAATGGGGACACCTTTTTGTGCATGTGCGTAGGACCGATCATACCTATCCGGTAGGCAAGATCATGTATCGTAGCGCCCGAAGGGATGCCCCAAATAAAAATACCAGAATTCATTAGAAAAGGGAAAAACGCAGAAAGCCTCCCCTGAACATGTTGTTATTATATTATTTGACATTCGCTGCAGAAACACCTCTACTCTTCATGCGCACGTCCCATTCATCTGGATAATTCTCGATTATTGGAAAGTAATCTTTCTAACCTAAACATTTCTAATTCTACTTTTAATGGAATAACAGACCATTTTTCTAAGTTCTGTTATTCTGGTATCATTAACGGTGAATTTAGAAATGCTCATTTACAATCAACAGATTTTTCAAATGCTTATTTAAATGGTGCAGATTTTACTCAAGCTATTTTTACAGGCAGAACGAATTTTAATGACGCAATACTTTTAAATGTCAATTTCAATGAGGTTCAAATTGATAGTGCAAACTTTGAAGGTGCAGAAGTCAGCGCAGATTTTCTTGACAAAGTTAAAAAGTGGAATATAATAGGAAATGAAATTTTTACAGAGTACAGTATCGTGACTCACTTTCTTGAAAACAATAATTATAAATATATTCTAAGGAAAAAGATGTAGAAATTAAGGAGAAATTTGAAGTCAGCTATGAGGAAAAATGATTTTTCTTGACCAATAAAACAACCCAACCACCACAACCCCAATCAAAACCCGCCCCACCCATTTAACCACCAAATACTCATCAGAAAACGGGTCCTCCCCTCCCCCATAAACAGCCCGACCACCTTGAAAAACAACATCTTTAAGGTAGTCTACCCCAAACACAATCTCCTCCTCCCAAGACTCCGAAGGAACAGAAGCCGAAGGATAATAAGGAACACCAGCAGGCAAAGTAGGCTCAATTCCAGTAGGCAACTGCCCCGCAGGAAGTGTCGGCAAGGTCGGCAAACTGGGAACCGTCACAATTCCACCAATCCCCAAAGCAGCACTCGCCGCAAAATCAAAACGTATTCTCTCCTTCCATTCCGTATGCCACTTTTTCGCCTGTCTTATCTTATGACTCTTCACCTTCCGAAAATGCAACCAACCTTCTCGCGTATCCATGTGAATAAAGGTCCCCTCAGGTTCTCGATAATAAGTACCGATACTTCCAATTCCAATCTCTCGCAAACGCCTGTAAATATCCCCTTTGATGCTCAAATCATAGCCCACTACACAAACAATATAGTCCTCCACATCTTGACCATACTGATTCCAATTTCCGTCTGCAGCGCGGGAGCGAGAATGATAAGACAAATTTCCCGTCGAAGTCCGATAATTAGAGTCTCCTGGTAATCTGAGTGTCGAAGAAAATCGCGGCTTCGCTTTCTCTCCCCAAATAGGTCGAAATATCTCATATAAGAACTCATAAGCCGCAATCACGCGTTCATCAAACTCATGTGTCTGCGGCAGCTTTGCAGTCTGCCGACTCTTGCAATAAAAGTCAGACTCCCGAAAAAGAGATAAGCTCCCAACGAACGGATCGCGGGAGCTATTTGGATGTAGTTTAGCTTCTTTATGTAGTATTATCATCGCTTACAAAAGGTTTTTTAACTTCTTAATTCTGCCTTTGAGATACTAATATTCCTCCTCCGATAATTATCACAAGACCAAGTGCAATCCACACATAAAGCATGTTAGAATTTTCTTCTTTCTGCGGTATGACATCAAAGGTCTGAGTCTGCAACACAGGAGATTTTGGTATCTGAACTGACGGCTGAGGATACTGCGGATAAGTAGGAATAGGTGCAAGTACTGGCGGTGTCAACGGAGCATCGTTACTACCTGCTGTTGGTGCAGAAAATCCACACAATTCCAATCCGTAACTATTGTACAAAACCTGCGGTGAGACCGTCCCACATAAATAGGACTCCGCACTCGTCGGTCGAGGGTCATCTTGACAAACATCAATACAAGACTCATAAAGCGTCTCACTAATATTTTTCAGCGGACCACATACTTGACAGGCACAGCGCCGTGCCTTTTTGCAGCGACCTGTCACACAAGTTCTTTTGTTACAATCTATTCTTTGTGCCATAATTTGTTTATAATTTATCGCGGTTAACTGCCAAAACATACATCAACCCTAAGATTGTCACAATGCTAATTCCGACAATCGCCGTTGTCTTCCAAAAACGAATTTTGGTTTCGGCAGCGGTCGTAATATTTTCCACTTCTGCTCCGATTAAAAGGTCAACGGGTGCAGAAAATGGTCCCCAATCTTCTGGAGGTAAAAAGAGGTCACTGCCTGCTCCAGCCGCATTGCCAAAGACAACTTGACCGTATTGATTAACGCCTGCTTGAGATAATTCCGTTTCGTCCATGATAGCGTTTGTTAAGTTTGTTTATTACGAGTCGCAAGGAAAATACCACCACCAATTAAAACTAAAACACCCAGTAAAATCAACCAGATTTTCTTTTTACTTTCTTCTTTGTCTGGGGTCGTCGGTGGAGCTTGCATCACGTAGATATTATCAGGTGGCTCAATACCTTTTCCTGCACTAATGATGCTTGCCGTACCCGTTAATATTCCTGGTATGCTACTTAGAATATTACCAAATAAACCACCACCCACATTTCCAATACCACCAGTTGCGGGGATACCATTACTTGGAACAGTTCCCTGCGGTAAGTTATAGCCTTGATTAAGCGCAGCAGCTACCGAAGCGTCCACGCAAAAAGGCGTTCCGTCATTATTAACAGCGATTTGTACTTGTCCTGTTGGGCACATTTTTAAAAGTTGTAAAGGTTTACCCTGAGCTTCGTCGAAGGGTTAATAGTTATAAAGGTTTGATACCAGTCAAAAAAGTGAGGAAGAAACCAAAATTGATTTCTTCTCACTTTTCTAATGACTACTCTATCTCAATTTCTTTCTCGGAAAAAGTCCGATGATTTTACCACTTGTAAAAAAGTAGCGAATGATTGCAAAACCAGTAGCAGTCAATGCAGCGCCCCATTTCGACCAGTCAACATCAATGACTTTGTCTAAAAGGTCTGTCTCCACTTCGTAACCCGTGAATTTTGCCAAAAATGTAGCAATGATGATGAAAATCGCCAAGCGAAATTCCTTTGAATTGATTGCGTATTTAGTTTTCATAGTGTGTTATTTATTTTTTATTCTAAAAATGAAATAGTTGATAATTGTCAGTTGCCCGTTGACAAGCAAAGAATAAGAGTACAAGTCGCTCTCAGTCCGTCAAGCGAAGCGCCCGTCCACCATCCAGCCGTCTACCGTCTTTAATATCTTCCGACCAAAAGCCAGTCCGCCCCGTCCGATTGAAAAATACGGACATCAGGAGCTGTCGAAATAACAGTTGAAGGTGTACTACTTTGCCCTTGTACTAAATTGCCTTTATCCGCAGAAAGCGTAACAATATTACTCGGATTAGCAAAAACAGAAACCAAGCGATACATACGACCTGTATGCAAATCAGCAGGAGGTAGTTTTAATGCAAAACTTGCTGCCGTCGCATCTAAAAGAAGCGTATAATCTGCTGCCGTTGCTGTATAATTTTGGTCAATCGTCTGAATAGAGCGTAAACTTGCAGGCGTCCCGTTTGCTGAGAAGTAGGCTAAAACCTGTTCAATCGTAAACTTCTGCTCTGGTGGCGAATGATTAGCATTCTGTGAGAAAATAATCTCCGTGCCGTCCAAAGTCTGACGTTGTGCAAAATCTTCTGTTGGTATTTTTGACATCCTAAATAATTTATGTTCTTTGATAAATCTCGTCAATCATGGGGAATGAAAACCAAAATCGACGCTTCCTATCGGTCACTTTCAATTTTACTTTTCCTTCCCCACGAGATTTATCAAAGAAGGAATTTTTATTCTTCTAATCTTAACAAGAGAAGCAGCATAGGGCAGCTGTATCAACTGCCCCGCTGCCTTCCGAAGACTCACCTGAAGCGTATTTTTTTCGTTTATGCTTTTAAATTCTACAATGCGCTGTAAAGTCAAACTAAGATGACCCTCACTATCAAAAGTGGCAACAGTACGCATTCCAAATAATTTCTTGTTTTTTGAGGCTTCTATAGTGATGTTTGTATTCGATTTGCCATTAGCAAGAAGCTGAATACTCAATTCGTAATAACCTGCCTTCTTGACTTCAATGCTGTCTTTAGTAATGGAAAAGTATTCCTCAAAAGGATTTAAAGCCGTTTCCATATCCCACTCCAGTATCGTTTTGTCATCAGCAAACTCTTGTCGAAATTCATTATGCATTTGCACAAAAACATCCGCTCCTTCTGCCCATTTACCTTTACCCGTTTCTTTATCTAAAGTCAAAACGGGTAAAGAAAAACCTTCGTAAGTATTGGCAGTATCAAGTGATTTGAGTTTCATAAATACAGTTAAGGATTGATGAAGTAATAAGTTATAAAGGTTTGATAGTGAGTTAATCTTCTCAATTTTCCTTTGGAAGAGGGATAATTGTTAATACTTTGACTGATTTCAAAGGGAAAATGAGGACATTAAATCCTGTCAAACCTTGTAAGTTGTTGTTTTATCAATCCTAAAGAAAAAGAAGAGAAGGAAAAGCCCAAAGACTTTCCCTTCCTTCTTAATAGCTAATTTCAAGACCTATCCTATGAGAAAAGAAAGTGCTTACTCGAACGACTCGTAGTGTACCACGAAGCGGTCAGAAACCTCTAAGTCATAACTCGCCGTAGTCGGTGACCAAGTGACAACTTTGCCCGCAACGCCAAATGCACCGCCTGGTAAAGAGTCTACAGAGTGACCGTCCACATGTCCCCAAACAAAGCTGCCTGGTACGGGAGTGAATGCTAAATTCGCCGTTGTATTAAGCGCCGTAACATTGACAATTTGCATCACTTCACGTCCGCCACCACCTCCTGCATCGTCGCTGACACGTTTAGACTTCACGCGGATAAGCGCATCATCGGGTAACTTCTCGAAAGAGTAACGGTACGGAATGAAGAAATCATAAGTGCCTTCACCAATCGTGTAAGCCGTTTCCAAACCGTCATCTTCTAAGGTGAAGAAATTTAGGGTGAAGTCCGTTCCGTCCGTAGCAATACGAGCATATACTTCCTCTCCTGTGTTTGATTGAATCACATTTTGTGAGCCATTTTCGTACACCAATACGCGATTTTCACCCGTCGCCGTGACCACACCCATAGTGTCAATATCCGCCGAAGGCGCATAAGGTACTGCGGTCGCATTACGTCCTGCGGTGTTCAACAAGGCTTGCATTGCCGTTGGGTCTAATCCTAAACTTGCTGATTGTCCGATAATTCCCTGTCCGCTGAGCGCAACGAAGGAAATGAGGGGACGGTGAATCGTCTTCGCGTGCTGCAAAGACTGGGGTTTATTTACAGTTGTTCCTGCCATTTTTTATTAAATATTGTTGAATGATTATTGATTATTATTGCCGTTTTGACGCGTGCATCGCTCTCGCCTGATACCTCTCCTACTCTTACTCGTAAGTTTCGTAATGCACAATCATGCGGTCGCCTTGTTCCAAATCAAAGTTCGCCGTAGAGGTATCCCAACCAAGATTTTTTCCTGCAACTTGTAGTGGACTGCTCCCAACGCTATCGATTTCAAAACCGCTAATCTGCGCCCAAACATCAGAATTTGGAATAGGCGAAAAGAGTAAATCACCAGGTGCATTTTCTGCGGCAACTGTGATAATTTGCATCACCTCGCGACCACCTTGACCACTGCTTTGTGGGTCGTCATTACTACGTCGAGATTTGACGCGAATAATCGCATCGTCGGGTAAATGCTCAAAACTGAAACGGTATGGAATGAAGTAATCAAAAGTACCCGACGGCATTTGATAATTCACCTCATTTCCTTGGTCATCAAGGATATAGAAAATGATGAGATAATTTGCGCCGCCTTTTGCCGTTGGGATAATACGAGCGTATATTTCTTTGCCCGTCGCGGGGTCACTTGGGACATTTTGCGAACCACTCTCAAAAACCAATACGCGGTTGTTTTCGGTATCTGTCACTACTCCTTCCGAGTCAATATCTGGAGAAGGTAAGTTAGGAACAGCTACGCCATTACGCCCTGCCGTACTCAACAAAGGGTCAAGTACGCTACGTAGCATAGTGAAGTTGCCACCAGGTGCTGACTTGAATTGGTCTTCCAGCATCACAAAAGTGATGAGGGGTCGGTGTATTGTTTTTGAATGCCGCAAACTTTGCGGCTTTGCGTTATTTGTTCCTGCCATGTATTTATAATGTCGAATGTTAAATGTATAATGAATTCAGCTTAGCTCTCTGCCCCTTGGCTTCGGTACAAGTATTTGATTTCTATCTGTTCGCCAATGCAAATTTGGAAGTCCGTGCCTGTGTAAATCAACTTGTCATCAGCGATACGATAGCTTTGGATGTAAGTCAGTTTGAGTTTTTCAAACCAGACTTCGCTCAAGTCTGAAAGCACGCTCATTTCACTTAAAGTGAACTCCGTTTGATTGTCAGTTTGCGCATAGAAGACTTCTCGTTTTTCTTTGAGTTGTCCTCTGGAAATCCACTCCCGCACTTGTGTAAGCGTGAACTTTTGTTCCGTATTTTCCCAAGCCGCATTTTGTGAGTACAACTCTTCCGAACCGTCTAAAACTGGACGCGGACTAAAATCTAAGTGCGGCTTTTTTCCTTTCACGTCTTTGTTTTATGATATAATTAGTCGAGTTAAGGCTTTGCAATAACTGGGTCGTCAGAGGTTGGAATAGTTTGCCAACAATCTCCCGATAGGGTCTCCCAATTCTCAGTATTCAAAGTCTGCCACGGGTTTTGACAATCGCATTCAGAGTAAGTAATGAAGACCGCATTTGACCAAGTTTCACTTAAAGTACAGTTGCAGTTTTCAACGCGAACACGGATTTTGATTTCGTCTCCTTCTGAAAATTGGTGTCCTTGATTTTTCAAATAATCAAAAACTTCCTGCCCATGCTCCTCTAACCGCCAAAGGTTATAGTTGGAATTAGTCCCAATCGGAATAGGCGTATCCAGCGTTGCCCAATCAAAGATTTCTAAGACTTCATTGTCCTGTAAAATGTACCACTTCGCGCGTCGTTTTGACTCATTGCAATACTGGTCATTCCAGGTTGAGCAGTTGACAATAGCATCCAATTGACCTTTTAAATTGTTTATCGGACATAAAATGGCAATCGGTTTTTTGTTGCTACAACAGCCCATGCTAATTTTGAATTTTGAGTAGTTTATCCCGATTTTTCGGGGAATGAATTTTGAATGCACAAGATTTATAGCGCAAGATTTACAGCAATGTCTTTTGCACTACTGACCAGAGGCTCAATGCTAAAAACAGGGCGACAAAAAGACCCAGTGCTAAAAAGCCTGTACTTTCAATATCCCAAATAATAGTGAAGGGAATACCTTCATTGAGAATGCGGTTAAGAGCTGCTTCAATGTTCATCATGTTTTCTTGCTCTTGTCCCAAACCGCATATCCAACGCCTTTATGAAAACGGCGGGGAGTGCTTCGGTCACGGACGCCAAAATGAATACCCCAAGAATAAAATCCAAAGGAACGCGCACCTGCTGCAATGAGCTTATCCATTTTCTTATTGCGTAGGTTTATCGCTGTTTTGAAGTGCCAATTGTA
>JALZUE010000048.1 GCA_023301705.1 Alteromonadaceae bacterium
AGGTTTCTTTCTCGAACAAATCAATATGATGTTGGCACAATTTCGTCACATCGCGAATAACACGTTCGGTGTCTGCGTAATGCTTGCCGTTTAAAATCATGTAGTGTGGCGCGCCAGCAACGGTGAATTCTAAAGCCGTAAAGTTGCCTATTTCTACTGGGCAATCAATTAACTCAGCATAGCTATCACTGTAATATTCACCAAAACTATACACCGCTGTTTCTGCTTTTCTTTGTAAGCCTGTTGCTACTTTCCAATCATTAGAAAAGGTAGGGCTAATAAGTTTAACTTCATGCCTAACTTCGTTAAATTCATTAATCGAAAGAAATAAGCTTGTACCATTAAAAAATGCACGTTGTTGATCTAAATAGGCGGTTCTTACTGAGCTGTCAAACGCATACACTTGGTACTCAATAGTGCATGGCTCACCATTCGTATTAATTAACCAATTTTGCTTATCAATTAATTTGATTGCTAATTGTTCACCATTTTTAGCGGCATTAAGATTAACAATATTTTTAGAAAAATCTCTAATCATATAAGAACCAGGAATCCATGCAGGTAACGATAACGTTAATTCTGACTGCTGGTGCTGAGGTACTGCAATGCTCACATTAAATAAATGTTGATTCGCCGAGTTGAAATTAACTGTATATTGAATTGTCATAAATATTCTTATAATAATGAATAGCTTGAGAAGCCATGAAACGGATTACTTTTTACCTATGACTTAACATATTAAAAAGTATTAATAGGTCATATTATCGCAGGTATATCATTTATCAAAGATGCGCTATTTAATTTTTTTAAACGGTATTTTCAACAATGTTAATAATCGACTATTATTTTCGGTTGCTGGGTAAGCTTTTAAACCAAGCGTTAAATTTTCGTCTGGCTGATTCGCTTCACTTAAAAAGCTGCCAAATATTCTGTCCCACCAAGAAACACTGAAGCCATAATTAGAATTCGTTTCATTTACCCGCTGGCTATGATGAATTCTATGCAAACGTTGAGTAATAATGATGTAAGAAAGAAATGTATCAACCGCCTTAGGTAAACGAATGTTTGCATGGTTAAAGATAGCAAAAGCATTTAACAATACTTCAAAAATAATCACCGCAATCACAGGTACGCCCAGGGTAATAATAGCGAATGCTTTAACGAGTAAGCTTAATAATATTTCTACTGGATGAAAACGTAGCCCACTTGTTGTATCAACATGGCTATCAGCATGGTGTACTTTATGTAAACGCCATAAAATAGGCATAGTATGAAATAAACGGTGCTGCCAATAAATCAATATATCTAATAGCAACAAACAAGTTATCACTGAAAAGATAGTCGTTGCATTAGTTATATTCATCAAACCAAGTTGCTGTTCGTTTACCCAAAAAGCAATCCCAACAAGCCCTATAGGTACAACTATTTTTGCTAACAAAGCGCCTGATATCATCATCAAAAAATTAGTGCGCCAGCGAATACTACGCTGAATTTTTGCTAATCGCGCAGGAAAGCAATATTCAGCAATTGCCATAATAGCAAAAACACTTAAAAAAAGGGTAAGCCTTAACGCTGTATTATCTGCCATCACGAATTAACATTAAGTGTTAGTAACGTCGCTTTTTTCAGCTGCATGATTGTTCTCCGTATTAGCGCTTTCATTGGTTTGAGTCGATTTAGCATTCAGCTCAAAGCGCAGTAAAGTATGAAAACCACCTGATATACGTGTAACTATTGTAATACTGCAAATAAAAGCAAAGATATAGGCAATAGTACTAAAGTGCTCTGGCCAAATACAAAAAGCAATAAATACAGCAATTGTTTCGGTGCCTTCAGCTAAACCTTGCATGTAATAAAAGCTTTTATTTTTAAATTGTGGCCTATCTATTTGATATTTTTCAGCGGCAATAGCAAAGGCTAAAAAGCTACTGCCAGTTCCAATGAATGTAACAATTAATACTAATGCAGGTATCGCCCACTGTTCAGGATTTGCAAGACCAAATGCCAAAGGTATTGCTGCATAAAAAAGAAAATCTAAGCAAATATCTAAAAAGCCACCCGCAGTTGAAGACGATTGCTGAAAACGTGCAAGCTCACCATCTATACCATCCATAATACGGTTCATAGCAATAAAGAATAATGCTGCCCACCACCAATGTAAAACTATCATTGGTACCGCAAATAAACCAACCACAAAACCAATAATAGTGACTTGATTAGGGGTAATACCCTTACGGTTTAACCCTTCAACTATCGGTTTTAGTAATGGTTTGATAAATGGTGTAACGATTGAATCTAGCATATTAAATCTCTAAAATTTTTCCGTTAGCCGCAGCTGCGTCATCAGGATCATGTGTTACGAGTATAGTTGGTAATTGATGTTGTTTAATTAAATCGAAAACCCACTGTCGTGTGCTTGTTCTTAACTCAGCATCTAATTTACTAAATGGTTCATCTAATAAAATTGCTTTTGGCATTGACGCAATGACTCTAAGTAGCGCTACCCGTGCTTTTTGCCCACCAGATAATGTTTCGACTGATCTTTTTTCCATGCCCTCAAGACCAATATCTATTAACAGTTTTGTCGCCTTCTCATGACGATTATCACCTTTGGGCATACCAAACATAATATTTTGTGCAACGGTTAAGTGCTCAAACAACAAGGCATCTTGATACAAAATACCAATATGGCGCTGATGCGTAGGTAATAGCGTAATATTTTCTTTTCCTAAAAATAGATTACCCGTTGCATGAAATGGTTGCTCTAGTTGCCCCACTACCCAATTTAATAATGTTGATTTACCAGCGCCTGATGCACCCATAACAGTTAAAATATCACCAGCAGCAATATCAGTATCTATAGTAAATAATTTATCGTTATCACGAAAAAGGCTTACCTTATCAAGTCTTAAATGATTACACATGGTTTTCTCTTTTTTTATCACGTCGACTAGGATTAAAAATACGTGTTGGTAACCACCAGGCCAAAATAAAACCAGCCAATGGAATAATTATTTGTACTAACACATATACTGCACTTAATCGCCGACTAGCGCCTGACGATGCTGCAACCGCTTCAGTGGTTACCGTAGCAATACGGCCACCACTCGCTAATAGCGTAGGCAAGTATTGACTATAGCTAATGGCTAACCCTAACGCCAAAGCCACCATAATAGGAGAAAATAACATAGGTACTTTAACTTGCCAAAACACTTTTGCAGGTGTCGCTCCTAATGAATAAGCCACATTAATATAGCGCTTGTCTAAACGTCTGTAAGCAACAGCCAACGATAAGAACACATAGGGTAAAACATACAATAGGTGGCTTATAAATACATGAAACCAAGTAGCGTTGGGTAATAACAATTGTTGAAACCATACCAAGCCATATAAAAAAGCAACGCCAGGTACTAATAAGGGAAGAAATAACGCGTATTGTAATATTTTTTTTGAAAATATTTTTTTCAAAAAACGTAGCTTACCTTTGTGAATACTATCACCTTGGTAAGACTCTGCTTCAAGTGTAAAGGTTGTTAGTATAACCGCCACAATGCTTACGCCTAAACCTAACCATATTGTATTTAATAGTGGTTGTTTTAATGCACTTAATCCTTCTTGCCAGTGAATGAAAGTTAAGCTATCTGGCACAAAATCAGGGTATTGCCAATACGTAGCGAAAGACCATAGCACTACATTTATCGTCGTTAGAATAACAATAGTTACAATGGTAAAAGTTAGGCTATAAGCAAACCATTTAACAATATGATCAAAGGTATTACGCTTACCATTGGTAAAAATGCAATGGCTATAGCAAGCACCTATTTTTTCAATTAATACCCATAACGCTAATACAAGTAAAGTCACTATCACTTGTAAACATGCTGTTGCCGAAGCTTGAATGCGCATATCAATGTCTACATGGTTAAACCATTGCAATATTGCTACTGATAACGTTGCTGGTTGATTAGGGCCTAATATCAATGGTATTTCAACACTAGCACTCGCAAACGCTAACACGCCTAATAATGGCAACTTAATAAGACGATATAAAATCGGCAATACAATTTTAATAAAGGCAGTAATACGACCATAACCTAATGATTGAGCTATATTAAGTTGTTTTCGAAACGTATCTGCTAATTGCGGTTGTGATAATACGCTTAATGCCATTAACAAAATAAAAGGTAGTTCTTTAAGCGTTAATGCAAGAATAACGGCTATACCAAAACCATCATTCGGAAAAGCCCAATCGGGTGGTGATGTGGGTGTTGATGAAAATGACGATACAATTCTGCCTGCCCAACCAGAAGGCGTAAAAATAAAAGCCAATGCAATAGCGGCAGCGGCATGAGGAATAACTAACATCGGGCTAAGCCAACGCTGCACGGCTTGCAATGTACGACGCTGATAAAAGGTCGCGATAATAGCAATACTACCAATAAGCGCCAGCAAAGTTGAAATTAAGCCCGTCGACAATGACAGTACTGCCATTTTCCAAATACCATCATAATGAAATAATTCAGTGAAGGCATCAAATGAAAAGCTGGTACGCTCTAATGCAGGGAAATAATTAAATGCGGGTAAAAGCATACCCAATAAACCGGCACCTACGGGTAGAATTAAGACCAATACAAATACACATTGTATGACTTTAACAAACGAAACAAAGTGCATTTATAACATGTCTCCGTAGCGTTCAAACCACGCATTACGTATGGCATTTGTCCAACTAGCATGAGGCTCAGCAAGTATTTTTTGATGGGCTGATAACGGTAAAGATGAAGGGTGAGCCACCATGGTTTCAAAGCGTTTTTTATCTGCTGTACTTAAGATATTCATATCAAGTACGGTTTCGTCTCCCCACACAGCCAACTGTTGTTTTTTTGCTTGCGCTTTAGGAGATAACAAAAAATTAATCACTTGCTTTGCTTCTTTAATATAGCGGCTGTTATAAGGTATTGTTACAAAGTGTATATTCGATAAACTACCATCTTGCATTGCATAAGTACGTGTTGTTTTAGGAAGATCATAGCGATTCACTGCACTTGGAATTTCGGCGGCAGTAAAAGAAAATGCAACCAATAAACTACCATCACTAAACAGTCGTTGTAGCTCAGAAGCGGAGCGTATAAAGTATTCCCCTTTACGCCATAAAAACGGATGAAGTGCGTCTAAATATTCCCATAATGGTGCCATCATTGTGGCCAATGATTCATCAGTCACTGGTTGATAAAAGGCAGATAAATTACTTGAGTGTAAGCTTAACAATGCATATTTTAAAAAACTAATACCTAAAAAATCGTTCGGTTGCGGGTAAGTAAATTGACCAGGAAACTGTTGGCTAAACAATAATAATTGTTGAAGTGTTTGAGGCGGCTTATCAACAATGTGTTGATTATAATAAAACACCATTGCAGCTTTACCCCATGGTGCTTCTTGTCCTTTCGTGGGTAAACCAAAGTCGGTCACCATGGCTCTATTTACTGTGGGGTTTGTTAACGCAAAATTAGGTAACTCATTGACCCAGCCTTCAAGTAATAAATGATGTTGTTGCATTGCCGCAAAATTTTCACCATTTATCCACAAAAGATCAACACTACCATTTTGATGGTTACTCGCAGACTTTTCAGCAATTACACGTGATACAGCATCACTGGTATTTGCTAATTTTACATGGTTTAAGTCAATGTTATAACGCGTGGCAACTTCTTCTTTTACCCATAACAGATATTGGTTTATTTGAGGGCTGCCTCCCCAAGCATGAAACTGCACACTAGCTGCGTAGCTCTTTACACAGCTAGTAATACAAAGCAGTAGTAAACAAAGTTTACTTGTTGGTGTCATTCAAATTCCAATCATAATCAAAAAATTCAATATCAATTTCATCATCTTTAATGGTTTGAACTTGCTCAGGTGTTAACATTAACGCATTAGCATATAGGGCTAAAAATTCACCCAATGAATTGCTGCCTTTCCAGCCGGCTTCAAAGTCACTTCGATACCAATCAAAAATTTTCGATACATATAGCTCATCATCTTCATAACGGTTTCGTGTACGATCAGCCAAAAATAGCGTAGTTTGCTCTTCCAATTGCGCTTCAAGTTTAGCACCTGTAAACGCTTCTGCTCGTAATGCAGGGCAACCAACACTTGCACAGTTAACCGCAAAATGAATACGAGGTTCATCGAAACCATTTTGACCTCGAATCATGCCATGCTCAATGCCGTTTAACGTACGCACTTCTCCTAATAATACACCTCTGTCTTGGTTCCAAGGTGATGAAAATGTATCACCTAACTCTTTAATAGATGTTAAATCAGGATACTGCGTTAAAATTAATTGAACAGTGTAAGCATTATAAGCATTAATTAAAAAAGCTAATTGCTCATCACGCTGCCAACTTTTATAAACAGGTAACGATATATTTTGTAGTGAAGTAATGTAGGTATTTAGCTGTAAACTGTCTGCTTGCATACCTGCATAATCAATTTCAGTACTGGTACCATTATTAATACCAACCACATGCTTCTTAAGTAGTGTATCCCAAGGTTTGTGTAACTCGGTAGTTGCTATGCTTTTAACACTTTCTGTGTTCGTTGTGTAACTTGTACACGACATTAAGATAAAACTGATTACTGCAATAAAAAATAACTTCACTATGATGTACCTCTTCGCCAATCTTGGAATTTTTTAACCCATGCTAACAGTTTTTCTGGAGAATTAGCTTTTTTCCAGTTACCTGCAGCATACTTGGTACCTTCTGCCCACGTAGGGTAAGCATGAATGGTTCCTAAAATTTTATTTAAGCCTAAGTCATGTTTCATCGCTAACACAAATTCAGCAATTAAATCGCCAGCATGCTCTGATACAACCGTTACACCTAATATTTTATCTTTACCTGGCGGTGTTAATACTTTGATAAAACCTTTTCGTGAACTTTCAGTAATCGCTCTGTCGAGTTCTTCGAAATCATAACGAGTCACTTCAACTTCAATCCCTTTTTCTTTTGCTTCGGTCTCATTAAGACCTACTCGTGCAACTTCGGGATCGATAAAAGTGGTCCAAGGAATAACGCGATAATCGACTTTAAATTTCTTAAAGCTACCAAACAATGCGTTTACTGCTGCATACCATGCTTGATGCGCAGCAACGTGTGTAAACTGGTAAGGACCAACAATATCACCTGCGGCATAAATATTAGGGTAAATAGTTTGTAAATAGTCATCCGTATCAATGGTTCTGTCGAAGTTAATGCCTAGCTCTTCTAAACCAAAACCTTTTAAACGTGCTTGACGACCAACCGCAATAATTACCTGATCATATTCTATTGCGGTTTCTTTGCCATTTTGACTGACAATTAAGCTGCGAACACCATCATTTTGTTCAAAGCGTAAAGCATCATGGTTGGTTAACACATTAATACCACTTTGCTTTAACACCTCTTCTGCATATTCAGCAACTTCAAGATCTTCTCGCCCCATTAAATTAGGTGCACGTTCAACTTGCGTTACTTCACTACCTAAACGTGAAAATGCTTGTGCTAATTCACAGCCAATTGGCCCGCCGCCAAGCACAATTAAACGTTTTGGTGCTTCTTCAAGTTCGGCAAAGCTCTTCCATAAGGTATCTGACGTAACATAACCACTTTCTTCAATGCCAGGTAATGGTGGCACAAATGGACGAGCCCCTGTCGCAATAACAATACTTCGCGTGGTTAAACGACTGACTTCACCATCGTTATGCGTAATTTCAACTGTCCATGGGTCAATGATTTTTGCATAACCTTTAATCACATTAACACCCAGTTTGGTATAACGTTCAACACTATCATTGGGTGCTATATCAGCAATCACTTGATGAACACGAGCCATCACTTTTTTAAATGAAAATTCAGGCTCTGAGCTTTCTAAACCGTATTTATCTGCCTGACGAAATTGATTCGCCACTTTAGCTGATTTAATAATAGCCTTACTCGGTACGCAGCCGTAATTTAAACAATCACCACCCATTTCACCCGCTTCAACAAGTGTTACTTTCGCTTTCACTACCGCAGCAATATAACTTGTGACTAAACCGCCAGCACCACCACCAATCACTACCATGTTACGATCAAACGTGGTTGGCTTTTTCCATTGTTTATATACGCGGCGACGCTTCACTGAATTCACAATTAATTTAGCAATCCATGGAAATATACCCAGTAAGACAAAAGACAAAATTAAATTGGGCGATGCGATATCACCTAAGCTTTCTATTTGTGCTAGTTGTGTTCCTGCATTCACATAAACAACCGTGCCCGCTAACATACCTAATTGACTAACCCAATAAAACGTTGTTGTTTTAATTGACGTTAACCCCATTAATATATTAACAAGAAAGAAAGGAAAAACAGGTAACAAACGTAAGGTAAATAAGTAAAACCCACCTTCTTTATTCACCCCTTCATCAATTTTATTTAATTTATCGGCAAAGCGCTTTCTCATGGTTTCTCGCAAAATAAAACGCGATACTAAGAAAGACAGCGTTGCTCCAATACTAGAAGCAAAAGAAACAATCACTAAGCCAGTGGCTAAACCAAATAAAGCGCCAGCTGCAAGCGTTAAAATAACTGCCCCTGGCAGAGATAAGCCAGCAACAGCAACATAAACAGTAAAGAAAATAGCAATACTGCTAATAGGATTAGTGTCAATAGATGCTTGCGCATTGCCTAATGAACCCTTTAATCCATCTAACGTTAAATAAGTATTTAGATCAAAATAAAAGAAGCTTGTTATTAAGGCAATAACAAGCCCGACTAATAATACTTTTTTGAACATGAATTGATTATCCTTACTATTTATGTCACCTGAGTAACGGTTAATGACTTATTTAAAAACTATATTCGACAGTAAAACGCGTGTGACGCGGTAAATTTGGTAATACTAAGGTTGCACCAAAGAAGCCACCTTCAAAAATCGGTTGAAAGTTCTCTTCATCTGTTACATTCGTAATATCAACACGAAGTTTTAAACTGTCGTTTACTTGATAATTTGCATTTAAGTCAAAATTCACTTGGTCACGAATAAATACCGTTTGTAAAAAGTCTAATGGGTATGATTTCGTATACAAAGCAGAAGCACCAACCTGAATAGCATCGGTAACATTAAAACCCGTATTCAATGTAACAATTTGCTCTGGAATACCTTGAACTTGATTATTTGATGGCTCAAACGCTGCGAAGAACCCTTCACCGACAACACCTGTTCCTTCAATAATATCAGGGCGACTATTATCAAAAGCATCTGTTACTACACGGTTTGCTTGAAAAGCAGCAGAATTATCAAATTCAGGATCTAAATAACTAAAACCAGCATTTACCCAATAAAGATCATTTTCATAAAAAGCTTGTAGTTCTAAACCGTTCGTTTTAACACCCGTATTACTGCCATCAAGGTTTCGTAAACTACGGCGCTGCTTGAAAACAGCACCTTCTGCATACCAATTACTTTCATTTGGTGCGTATTTTACACCCAATTCATATAAGTCATTCTCGGTAGCAAAGTTTAATGGGCTAATTTTATTGTCACTACCCAGTACATTACCACCACCTAAGCTGTTCGATGTAGCTTCGTTGTCTGCATAGGCTGCATAAATATTAATACTGTTTGTAATCGCATATGTTGCGCTTAATTGAAAGCTTTGTAATGTATCGTATAAGTTGTCTTCAGCCGCTTCAAACCCTTCTGGTGCTAATGGATCACGTGCGTTTACATCGTAATAATCTAAACGGTAGCCAGCGATGGTACTAAATTTAGATGTCCATTGTGAACGCTGTTGAAGTGCTAAACCAGTTTGCACACTGACTGAATCTGTCGTGTCTGATAAATTAAAATCACCAACACCATCGTTATCTATATCGTATTGGGCGCCTCTAGAAACAAACACTCCGTCACGTATTTCAACTAAACGTGCCTGTTGATCTTCTGTTAAGGTAATAACTCGATTAGAAATTGGACCTGTTAAATCAACTGGGCTGTCTGCTTCGGTTGTAAATTGGCTAAACCCTAAAACATTATTGTAACGAACGTCTAAACCCACCGTTGTAATTTGGTCAGGGTTCCAAGCAATATCAAGCTCAATTCTATTTTCAAACGTATCAGCACCATCAATAATTTCTACGAATGTATTTTGTGCAATTTCTTCACGATCTAAATATTGATAATATGTTAGGTTACGTAACGTTAAGCTATCATTAATAAGGTAAGAAAAATTACTGCGAACAATAGTCGTTTGTGCGTTATTGATGTCGTCAGGATTAGTAAATACACGACTACGTGAAATTTCAACTAAACCCGTTGGAGAAACAACCGCACCATCACCAGGTACCGTACTACCGTTAGCCTGTACACCTTGACCTGTAATGTATAAACCGTCATCAATTAATTGTTGTGTTGGGCGGTTAAAACCAGCACTATCGGTAAAATCTGCATTATAATATTCAAGGTTTAAGTCCCATGATGTACGTTCATTTGGCTGCCAAGTAAAAGCGACAAATAAGTTTTCACTTTTTTGCTCAGAAAAGTCATAAAAACTACCATGGTCAAGAATTTCAGCGCTTACACGAATTGCACTTTCGCCTTCTTTAATCACTGAGTTGTAATCTACTTCTGCAGAGTATTGGTCCCAGCGGCCGGCTCGTAATGTTACGTTACCCGCATTTTTTTCTACTGACGCTTTTTTTGATTGTAAGTTAACAAAGCCGCCATTACGCTGCGTACTACCTAATAAAACAGGTGAAGGCCCTCTAACAACATCAATTTGATCAATACTATTGAAAGATAATGGAATACCAAAGCCATTGTTACCTGCTTGACGACGAATACCGTCTTGAAATAACTCACCTAACTGGCCACGAATAGACGGTAAACTTGAAGTACCAAAACCACTAGAAGCAAAAGTATTAGGAGCAACTTTAATAATATCGTCTAAGGACACAATATTATATTGTTCAATGGCTGCTGCTGAAATAGCTGTCACAGAGCGAGGTGTATCGGCAATACTAATACCTTCTCCAAAAATCCCTGAAAGACTTTCTTTACTTGGGTTTAAGCTATTACCTGTTTTTTCTGCCGTCACTGTTAATACTTCAATAGTATCTTCTACTTTTGTTTCTGTAGAAGGAGCCGCATGAACAATAAATGATTGTGATACAGCAAGTGCTGTTGCAGTAAATGTAGTAAGTAGTTTTGTTGGTAGTAATATGTTTTTCATGTTTTCTAAGGTTTCCTGTTAACGGTAAGGTTACAAAAAGCTATTTCTTATAGTTATATTGTAGAGTAAAGACCTTAGAGATTATTGACTTATTTCATAAAAATGCATCATTTAAGCTTTTATTAATAATTAACTGATTATTCTGTTCGATTATTATGCATTAATAAAGCAATACACTAAAAAGTGAAAGAAAAGTTACCTAATACATGTCTTAATTTATGTAATACAACTTTATTAAGAGAAAGTAATGGAACAATCAATATCTTCAGATTTACAAAAACGTTTAACTTGGTCATTATTCTTGTTGAGAATAAGCGTTTTTCTGGTGATGTTCGTATGGATAGTAGACAAATTTATTAACCCTGCGCATGGTGCAAAAATTTTCGAAATTTTTTATTCTGTCAGTAATGTACCTCACTCAGTGATTTATATTTTTGGCATAATACAATTAATACTGACTTTAGCGTTACTTGCAGGGGTTGCAAAACGCATTAGTTACGGTGCTATTTTATTTTTTCACGCAATGTCTACATTTTCGTCTTTCCCTAGATACTTTGACGCATTTAATAATTTATTGTTCTTTGCTGCATGGCCAATGCTAGCGGCTTGTATAGCCTTATATTTATTACGTGACTACGACACTTACCTCACTCTTAAAAAGTAATAACATATGAATTCATGACAGTTATTTTAATGACTGTCATTGCCAAATATCGACACGGATGTCGCATTCTTTTGAACATAATATCTAACGATAAAAAAGGCATTAATAGCTTTCACTATTAATGCCTTTTTACTAAAGATTTATCACTAGAGCTAAACTATTTATACATATAGTTACGCTAAAATTACCGTTTTATCTTTATTTAAACAAATGCGTTGTTCTGCATGCATAGTAATCGCATGACTTAATGCCGCTGCTTCTAAATCATGGCCTAAATGCACCATTTTCTCTATCGTATAACCATGGTTAATTTGCTTAACTTCTTGAACAATAATAGGACCTTCATCTAAATCAGCGGTCACATAGTGAGCAGTAGCACCTATCACTTTGACACCACGAGCATGTGCTTGGTGATAAGGTTTAGCGCCTTTAAAACTAGGTAAAAATGAATGGTGTATATTAATTGCTCTACCTTCAAGGTTTTGACAAAGATCATTTGATAATATTTGCATATACCTCGCTAATACTAACAAGTCTGTTTCACTTTCTTTCATAATTGATAATAGTTTTGCTTCTTGCTTTGCTTTCGTATCAGGCGTAACGGGTAAATAATAGAAAGGTACACCATGCCAATTAGCTAGTGACTCACAAGTTTGATGATTCGACACAATACCAACAACATTAACGGGTAAAGCTCCTGATTTCCATTTCGTTAATAAAGACACTAAACAATGATCATATTGGGATACTGCAATAATGATATTAGGTACATCATCTTCTTTACGTAATTGAAGAGTAAGACCCAATGGCTCTTTTAATATGTTCACAGCTGCAATTAATTCTTCATTTGATGATGTTAAATTACGATCATCAAAGACAAGCCTAGAAAAAAACGTATTCGTATATGGGTCACTATACTGAGCAGTTTCAGTAACAAAAGCACCATGGTTATATAGATTACTGGTCACTTTGGCTAATACACCTGAAGTATCAGGACATTGCCAAGTTAATATATATCGATTGATATTACTCATTAAGTTTTCCAATTGACGAACAGTATTTACATCAAAAAATACTGATTAATAATATTGTATAAAGGTTATGGCTTATAAAGTATATGTATGCCACAACTGAAGCTACTATTATACTTAAGCAACATGAAGTTACTAGTTACTACAATTCTTTCTTTGTGTTTTTATTTGAGGTTAATAAGTAAATGAAGATTAATCAATAATCGTACTTAACTTAGCACAAACTCGCGTGTGATTTTCTCTGTAGAAAAAGGTTTGTTCACTGCTTTCTATGCAATGCGCTTGATAATAAATGTCAATATCATGATATGTAGACATTATATCTTTTAAGTTTTCTCGCTCTTGTGGCGAAAAACTATGAAAGTCTTCCATCCATAGTTGATAGCTTTTATCTAAATCAGCTTTAAACTTAACCTTTGAAAGACTATGTAATTTTGAAAGTGCAGACAGTTTAGTTTTCTCATACCAACGCGTTAACTCTGGTTGAGGGTAAAAGTGTAAATAAACTGATGTAAATATAATAATGATAAATATTTTTTTCATATCTAATGTAATTATAATTGTGTTTGCGTACACCCATTATTTTAAATATATAATACTACGCTAATATATTTAAAATAAAAGTTCGCATGCCTTTCAACTACCGGCAGTAAAAAATAGTAAATCAAGTTAAGTTTTAAGTTTTAAGTTTTAAGTTTTAAGTTAATGATGTGTCATATTAATATTACCACTTAAAATTATTCATTTATCATTAACATTTTTCATGATAAAGCACACCTACTGCACGAATACACGAAGAGTTAAATCGTTTTATATAGCTTTCACGGTGAATTAAGCGAATAATACCAAACACCTATCAAACAACACTATAAAATACTGAATAGAATAGTAAAAAGTACTTTAATCTATAACATAACTTATACAACATATTTCACCAAAGGATAATGTGACTTCTATAATAAAGACACATTTTTAATAGAAACTAATGGCTATATTTGATTTTACATCACTATCTCCTGATTTAATACTCGACGGTATTGAATCATTAGGTTTACGTATTGATAGTGGTTTACTTCCATTAAACAGTTACGAAAATCGTGTATATCAACTTCATGACGAAGATAAAACAAAGTATGTTACAAAGTTTTATCGCCCTGAGCGTTGGTCAAAAGCACAAATTCAAGAAGAGCATGATTTTGCTTTAGAATTAGAGAGTGAAGAGCTGCCAGTAGTTGCTCCTTTAGTGATTAATCAACAAAGCGTTTTCGAACACCAAGGTTATTATTTTGCATTATTTCCTTGTCGTGGAGGAAGAATTTTTGAAGTAGATAATCTTGATCACCTTGAATGGATGGGCCGCTTTATTGGTCGTATTCATGCAATGTCTGCAAAAAAACCATTTCAGCACCGTTTAACAATGAATTGTCAAGAAATGCTATTTGATGCAAGAGCTATTATTAAGCAGTCGGGCTTTGTGCCTAAATCGCTTGAGTTGGCATTTTTTACTGTATTAGATCATGTTATTAAAGAAGCTGAAAGCTTTACTACATTAAATCAATCTTTTACACAAATTCGCTTACATGGTGATTGCCATGCAGGTAACATTTTATGGACAGATAAAGGTCCGCATTTCGTTGATTTAGACGATTGTCGCCAAGGACCAGCCATTCAAGATTTATGGATGATGTTATCAGGCGACCGTCAACAACAAATTTTACAACTTGATACAATTTTATCTGGCTATGAAGAGTTTTATTCATTTGAACATAACCAACTAATATTGATAGAATCATTGCGTACTATGCGTTTAGTTAATTATATGGCATGGTTATGTAAGCGCTGGAGTGATCCAGCCTTTCCAAGTAACTTTCCATGGTTTGATAGTGAAAAGTATTGGGAACAACAAATTTTAACATTAAAAGAACAAGTGTCAGCATTGCAACAAGCACCGCTGAGCTTATCACCAATAAACTTTTAGTGATGGTATATTTATAAAAGGGAAAACATAATGAAAAAGTTTTTGAGTATTATGGCGTTGGTCATGCTTTCATTCACCGCTGCGTGTGCATCAGAATATAAAGAAGGTGAACATTATACTAAAGTGAGTGATACATTAAGTACAACTCCTGAAGTACGTGAGTTCTTCTCCTTCTATTGCCCTCACTGTTTCAGAGCTGAACCTTTTTTTGCTCAAGTAAAAAAGCAATTACCTAGTAATATAAAATTTGTTCGAAACCATGTAGATTTTTTACGAGCAACCACACCTGAAATTCAGCAGTTATTAACAAAATCAATAGTAGTTGCACAGCAACTTGATGTTGAGAACCTAATGGTCGGCAAAATATTTAATTACTTGCATGTTCAACGTGCTGTATTTGCTAGTGAACGTGATATACGTAATCTATTTATGATTAACGGTATTGATGGTGAAGAATTTGATAAAGCTTTCAACAGCTTTACAACAAACAGCCAAGCTAAATTATTAAAGAAAAAACAAGATTACTATTCGGCTAAACGCGCCTTAACCGGCGTACCAGCAACCATTATTAATGGTAAGTACCGTATAAATATGCAAACACTCAAAAATAGCTCAACAGAAGCAACGGTTAATGACTATGTAAATTTAGTGAAACATATCCAAACACTTGATAAATTTAAATAAAAAATAAATTTATATATAATCAAAATAAAAAAGCGCCTAAGGCGCTTTTTTATTATTTACAGAATAAGCCAAAAAGAAACTTAATTCGCTATTTATCTTCTTTTAACCAGCGTGCTACCTGTTTCGCAAAATAGGTTAAAATGCCATCAGCACCTGCTCTTTTAAACGCTAGCAACCCTTCCATCACACATGGTTTTTCCGCTAACCAACCGTTTTGAATTGCAGCCATATGCATTGCATACTCACCACTGACTTGGTATGCATAAGTAGGTACTTTAAAGGTTTCTTTTACAGCACTCACTATATCTAAATATGGCATTCCAGGTTTAACCATTACCATATCAGCACCTTCAGCTATATCTTGAGCGACTTCATGCAGTGCTTCATTCTTATTTGCTGGATCCATTTGATACGAAAACTTATTACCACCCTTAATATTACTCGCTGAACCAACTGCATCACGAAAAGGCCCATAATAATTTGATGCATACTTGGCTGAATACGCTAAAATTCGAGTATTAACAAAGCCATTATTTTCTAATTCTTCTCTAATAGCACCTACACGCCCATCCATCATATCTGAAGGTGCAACAATATCTGCACCCGCTTGAGCATGAGATAAAGCCTGCTTCACTAAAATATCTTTTGTCACTTCATTGAGTACATAGCCATCGTCATCAATAATGCCATCTTGACCATGCGTAGTAAATGGATCTAGCGCAACATCAGTAATAACACCTAACTCTGGAAATTTAGCTTTTAATGCCATTACAGTGCGCTGTGCTAAACCGTTAGGGTTGTAAGCTTCTTCGGCCATTAACGACTTTTGTTCATTCGGTGTTACAGGAAAAATGGCAATAGCAGGTATACCTAAATCAACTAACTCTTGCGCTTCTTCTAACAGTAAATCAATACTTTTACGCTCAACACCAGGCATTGATGTGATGCTTTCTCGTTGGTTTTCACCTTCAAGAACAAATACAGGATAAATTAAATCATTAACGGTTAATTCATTTTCACGCATCAAGCGACGTGAAAAGTTATCTTTACGCATACGACGTAAACGACGGGCAGGATATTGCCCAAATGATTCTGACATCATTGTTCCTCAATATTGTTAAGTTCAGCAAGCTGTACTTGGTTACGACCAAGCTCTTTCGCTTTATACAAGGCTTTATCTGCGGCAACAAATAGTGTCTCTGGTGACATATATTCTTCTTGTTGATAACAACTAATACCGCAACTAATTGTTAAGGATATCGCTTGATTTTGATAGTTTATATTTAATAATGCAATTCTTTGGCGTAACTCTTCAGCAAAAGATTTAGCTCCAGACAATGCTGTTTCAGGCATGATCAAACAAAACTCTTCTCCACCATATCGACAGGCTATATCAGCACTACGTAATAACGAGCTTTTAATACACTGAGCAACAACCTGTAAACATTGATCTCCAGCTTTATGACCAAACTTATCATTCACTTTTTTAAAGAAATCAATATCAACTACAATTAAGCTTAATGGTGATAAATTACGCCTGCTACGACGAAATTCTGCCAATATTCGCTGATCGTAAAATCGTCTATTATATAATTTCGTTAAATCATCTGTTGTCGTCTTTTCAGCAAGCTCACGGTTAACATCCTCAAGCTCTTGTAATGCAACGTTCAATTCAAGAGTACGCTCTTGCACAGTGACTTCAAGAATATCTTGGTTCTCTTGCAGTTCTTTTTCGAGCACTGTTTTTTCAGTCTGGCATTTATCATTCATTCTTTTTTGCTGTGTTTTTAATAACACCACATTATTCTTATAATACGTATGTAATTGAGCAAATAATAACAATAATACCAAGGTAATTAACGATAATATGAATGCATGAGGCACTAAAACGTTATTGATAAATAATGCAGTAACTGAAGCTGTTAATGCGCCAAAACAAATCCCCGCACTTAAACCAAGTAAGACTTTAAAACGAACAGAAATACTTGTAGATTTAACTGAGTTTGTATCATTTAAGAAACGTAATTGAATCGATAGAATACAAAAGTAAATAAAAATATACCAAGCAGCGCTAGTAAATAAAGTACCGGTAAATACTAATAGACAGGTAAAAACTATAAATAAAATACAAGTTATAATAGAGAATAAATTAGTCATTTAACTGAAACACCTTAAGCGCATTATGATAACTAAATTCGTTAATTTCGTTAATAGTATACGATGTACACTCTGCCAACATATCAACAATATAAGGTAAATAGCTTGGTTCGTTACGACTACTTTTAGGCTTCGGACGAATATTTTGAGGTGTTAAATACGGACCATCTGTTTCTATTAATAAACGATTTAGCGGAATATACTTTACAATATCTCTCAATACTTGACCGCGTTTTTTATCACACAGCCAACCTGTAATGCCTATGTACATGTTATGATCTAAACAGGTTAAAAGTTCAGATTTACTACCTGTAAAACAATGTGAAACCATCGCAGGTACTCTTTCAACAAAAGGTTTAAGCGTTGCTAACCAAGGTTCAAACGCATCCCTTTGATGCAAAAACAAAGGCATGGATAACTGCTGTGCTAATGCGACTTGTTCTTGAAATACACGTAATTGATTGTCAGGCGTAGAGAAATTACGATTAAAGTCTAAGCCACACTCACCTATTGCTTTGACCTGAGAATGTTGAGCAAGTTCAGTCAGTGTTAATAAGTATTGCTCACTTACATTATCTGCGTCATGCGGGTGTACCCCTGCCGTACATGACAATATTTCAGGAAACTGCTCACATAAAGTAAGTGCTTGACGACTACACTCTTCACTAGTGCCTGTTACAATAAGTTGCTTTATACCTGCAATTTTAGCCCGAGTAATAACCTCATTTCTATCTTTATCAAAACGTTGGTTTGTTAAGTTAATACCGATATCAGCTAACACAAGAGCTACCTATTTATCTGAAGGTAGAATTGAGTTATCAACATCATTATCTTTCTGATAAAAAGAAGCAATTAACAAACCTACCTCAAATAATAACAACATAGGTAAAGCAAGTAAGGTTTGAGAAATCACATCTGGCGGTGTTAACAGCATACCCACTACAAATGCGGCAACAATAATATAAGGGCGCTTTTTTCGTAAACTTTTCACTGATGTTATGCCTGTCCAACACACTAAAATAATAGCAATAGGAATCTCAAATGCCACACCAAAAGCAAAAAACAACTTTAATATAAAGTCTAAATAACTTGAAATATCAGTTGCAATGGTAACTCCTTCAGGCGCAACCGAGGTAAAAAAAGCAAATACCACGGGAAATACAACCCAGTAAGCAAAAGAAATTCCCGCATAAAATAGTAACGTACTGCCCAACAATAATGGCGCAAGTAAACGTTTTTCATTTTGATACAACCCTGGTGCAATAAAGCCCCATACTTGAAATAAAATCACCGGAATAGTAATAAAAATAGAAATAACAATAGTCAATTTAAAAGGAGCAAAAAATGGTGATGCGACATCAGTTGCAATCATCTGAGCGTTTTCAGGTAACGTTGCTATTAAGGGTTCTGCGACAAACTGATAAATATCTTGAGCAAAATACACTAAACAACAAAAAACAACTAAGACTGCTAAAATTGCTCGTAATAAGCGATTTCTCAATTCAAGTAAATGATCAAACAAAGTAAATTGTGTGTTAACTTGATTAATCATTCGATATATTATCACTTTTATTTATTGGCATATTTTTATTAAGCTCATGTTGATTGGTTGAGGCTTTCTGTTCAAATGGTTTATTAACCATATCAGCCGCTTTCTTTAATGATTCAACAGATTCGGTTATTTCCGGAGATAAATCGTTCATAGTCATAGCCTCTGCTTTTTTCAAGTTCTCATGTAGCTCATGAATTCTTAATTCTTCTTTGATTTCTGTTTGTACTGTATCACTTAAACTACGAGCCTTACTCAACCATGTTCTTACTGTTCGAATGGCCGTAGGGAGTCGTTCAGGCCCTAGTACCACTAAGCCAATAACACCAATTATAACGAGTTCCCAAAAGCCAACATCAAACATCAATTAAACCTAATCTTTATCTTTAGTTATTTGTTTTTCTTGTTCATCAGACACCGTGTTTTCTTTATTATTAAGCGAATCGATTGATTTATCTTCATCATCCATTGCTTTTTTAAAACCTTTCACTGCCGAGCCTAAATCACCGCCTAAGCCTCTTAACTTTTTTGTTCCGAATAATAAAACAACTATTACAGCAACAATAACAAGTTGCCAAATACTAATACCGCCCATGAAAAAAACCTCAATATATTGAATTATCTTAATTATAGGGCTTTAATAATAAAAATCACTAATTACCTTCGGAGTTAGCAAAACGTTGAAGAAATTATTCGCAATATTCTTTAATATTTTATTACTTTTGAGTAGTTTTTTATCTTTTTCACAAGAAAGTGATGCCGTAGCACTCACCAAAATTAGCACAACTAAAAAATGGTCTAGCTCTTTTCACCAAACTATTAGTCATAACGGTTTTTCGCTCTGCACAATGGTTTGATAGCTTTTTTCTTGAAGAAGGCGACGAACAAATATCACCTAAAACAAGTGCTAGAATAAAATTAGGTTGGGAGCCTAAAGCTCGAGATTTTAGTGATGTAGGAGCTCAGTTTAAACTTAAAATTCGACTACCACACTTAAAAGATAAAATAGATTTAATTTTTTCTGATACAACTGAAGACCAATTCGACGATTTACCATTAACTTCGATTGAAGAAAACCAAAGCTTAGAAGAAGAAAACTTTTCCGCGGCTATTCGTTATATTTTAAAAGATAAAGAAAATGTGATTAATGATGCTCGCTTTGGAATTTCAGGAGGCGACTTATTTTTTAGAGCTAGACATAAAAGAGCTTACAATTGGGCAGAAAAACACCGTTTAAAAATAGAACCTACATTATTTTATTTTTTAGACGATGGCTTTGGTTCTCGTTTATTTCTTGAATATGATTATCAAATAACGCAAAAATCACAGTTTCGTATTGACTACAGCATAAGACACTCCCAAGCATTTAGTGGTATTCGCTGGCAACAAGGTATCTATATTTTAAACCAGTTATCAGAAAAAAAAGCAACTGTATTCGGCTTTGAAATAAAAGGTGAGCTTAATCATGATAGAGAATTTACCGTTGATGAATATAGTATTAATTACAGATATCGCTTTAACGCATTAGAAGAGTGGTTATTTTTCGAAATTGAACCTTTTTTGGAGTTTACCGAAGAAGATAATTTTAAATTAACACCAGGAATAGGATTACGCGTTGAAGGTTTTTTCCATTAATAATGAATATATTAAGCCCGTTCAGCATGATCATTAAACTCATCATGAATAGTATTTATCAGTTTTTCTGGTTTGCTTAAGTGATAACCTTGACCAAACTCACAGCCAATATCTAATAGTTTATTTAACAGTACTTCAGATTCTATACCTTCAGCAACTAAACGATAGCCAAACTGTTCACCTAAACTGTGAAGTGCTTTAATAAGTGTAAAGTTATTTTGACTATGTGATAACGAACGCACAAAGCTTTTATCTAGTTTAATAAACTCAAAAGGATAATTATGCAGCAAGTTAAACGACGACATACTTGCACCATAGTCATCAAGCGCTAACTTAACGCCAAACTTTTTTAGTGCTCTTAAGCTTTTTAAGGCAATATCAGCATGCTGTGTAAACGCTGACTCACTAAACTCTAAAATTAATCGCTCGGGCTCAGCTGTATTTTCAGAAATAATTTGTATTAATTTATTAATTTGATTAACTTGTGTTAAATGGCGGTTAGATAAGTTAATACTAATAAAAGAATGCTGATGTTTTTCATCATTTTCCCATAGCTTTAATTGTAAACTCACCTGTTCAATGACCCAAGTCTCAATCATTAAAATAATACCCGTCTCTTCTGCTAATGATAAAAATTCACTAGGAGTTAACATGCCTTTGACTGGGTGCTGCCAACGAAGAAATGCCTCAAAACCGATAACATTTGTACTATCTAAGTGTGAGATCTCTTGATAGTGCAATTCAAATTGTTGTTCTTTTAACGCACTACGTAATTCCTGCTCTAATGTTAAATTAGCAATTAATTGCTCTCGCATACTTTCATCAAAAAACACATAACGACCACGCCCTAAGCTTTTTGCTTGATACATAGCTGCATCAGCATCACGTAATAATTCACTAGCACTTTTATATTGCGGGTTAAATAATGCAATACCGATACTCGCATTGGAATACAGTTCACTATTGTCAATCGTGTATGGTTTACTCACCTCATTAATAATACGTGTGGCAACTTCTTCAATATCTTCTTCTGATCCACATGAATCAAGTAAAATTACAAACTCATCGCCGCCTAATCGTGCTAGTAAGTCATTTTCTCTAATACATCGAGATAAACGTGCTGATATTTCAACTAAAAATTCATCACCAGCTAAATGCCCTAGGGTATCATTAATCATTTTAAAGCGATCTAAATCGATAAACAATACAGCTAAACGGTGGTTACTATGACGCTTATAACGATTTAATGCGTAAGTTAAGCGGTTAGAAAACATCGCTCGATTAGGTAACTTTGTTAAAATATCGTGATGTGCATCGTAAAATAATTTTTCTTCAGCTTTTTTACGTTCTTCAACTTGCATTCGTAATTTAAAATTTGAAACTTCAAGAGCTTGCGTTCTTTCTTTCACTTGTTTTTCTAATAAATCTTTATTTTCTATCTCTTGAAGCTGTATACGTTTACGCATAATCGCAATCGCAATATGATGAGCAACAAAGCGAATAAGCTCTAAATCACTTTGTTGATAAGCTAATTCATCATTATAATCTTGCACCGCAAACATACCTAACGTGCTGTCTTGATCTATCAAAGGTGCAGAAAGCCAAGCTTTAGCAATAAACTTATCACGTGTTGTCGTTGCCATTTCTTGCTCAACGACATCACCAGATGCATTTAATACAAACTGTTTATCTTCTGAAATAAGAATCGGTAAACCTTGCGAAATAGTTTGTTCTGACAAGTGTTCACTAAACAGGCGAGGTCTTATATCATTAGAATGTTCATCAATAAAGTAAGCATGTTCAATGCCTGCTCCATTAGGCAATGTTAGTGTAATATAAAAATTTTCCGCAGGTAATAACGTTTTAATCGTATGATGTAACGACTGATAAAAACTTGATAAGTCTTCAGATTTTGCTGTTATTTCAGAAATAGCTAATAACGTTTCATGCATACGCTGTGCTTTTTGGCGTTCGGCTATTTCTAATTGTAATTTTTGATTAGTTTTTGTTAATTTCCGCGTTCTTTCTTGAATGCCTTGCTCAAGCAGCTCTCGACTATTTACCCGATCAATCGCGACAACAAGGTTTTCTGCAATAAACTCAAGTAATTGACAATCACGAGCATTAAAATAGTGTGATTCTTTATAGCTATGTAATGCAATAACCCCTATGACTTGGTTCCCTCGTTTTAGAGGTACCCCCATCCAATCAACGCAGCAAGTTTCATTTTCGGGTGTTAACCTAGCTGCTTGCCTTAACGCGATTCGCTCTGCTGCATTACAATGTATTGCTCTTTGCTCTTTAAAAACGAACGCGGTTAAGCTTTGTTGCCAATTAAGATCATTCAGTCTGCCAATTAAGGCTTCTTCTTCTCTATTATTTGAATAATTTAGCTTTAGCTGTTGTTGACTGTTCAATAAAACAATATGGTAATGATTTGTTAATAATAGACGATTGAGTACTTTATTCAGTACTTGGTAGAAAGATTGGATATCGGTAATAGCGCCAGCAAATTCTGATAAGCGTAGCAAACTCGATTGCCTAACGCGTATATCACGATATTTACTCAACAATAGTTTTAATTTTTTAATTTGTTTAGCTGTTTTGGTGCTGTTTGAGGTCAATTTTATTGCCTAAAAATCATTAAGGTTAGTTTGGACAAATTATATACTAGCAAAAATATCATAAAAGGGTAGTGTTTTACCGATAAAATAGATATAAAAAAACCGACAAAAGTCGGTTTTTTTATATCGTTGGAAGTATGCTAAGCCATTGAAAGCTTTAATTTACCTAATGCATTTTTTTCTAGCTGTCGAACACGTTCAGCTGAAATATTATATTGATTAGCTAGCTCTTGTAAGGTTGACTTTGTATCATCTAACCAGCGAGTACGAATAATATTTTGACTACGCTCATCAAGCGTCACTAACGCATTTGATAATCGCTTATTCGCCTGTGCTTCCCAATTTTCATTTTCAACTGAAGTTGCTAAATCTGACTGTTTATCTTCCAAATATTGAGCTGGAGAAAATGAGCCGGCAGATGCATCATCATCATCAGATGTTAAATCAAATGCTTGATCTTGGTTACTCATTCGAGATTCCATTTCTAAAACATCTTTTGTACTAACACCTAATGTTTCTGCAACATTGTTGATTTCATCTTGATTAAACCAACCTAAACGTTTTTTATTTTTACGAAGGTTAAAAAATAATTTACGTTGAGCTTTAGTTGTTGCTATTTTAACAACACGCCAATTTTTCAGAACAAATTCATGTATTTCTGCTTTGATCCAATGAACTGCAAAAGACACTAATCGAACACCAACTTCAGGATTAAAGCGTTTAACTGCTTTCATTAAGCCGACATTACCTTCTTGAATTAAGTCCGCTTGCGGCAAGCCATAACCCGCATAACCTTTTGCTATATGAATAACAAAACGCAAATGAGACATAATTAGTTCTTGTGCTGCTTGCAGGTTATCTTCATTAAATAACTGCGTTGCTAATTCATGTTCTCGTTCTGCACTCAACATAGGAATGCTATACGCCGATGAACGATATGCTTCAATACTGCCACTTTGTGGTACAGTTAAAGACATTGATGCTGATGAATTATTCATTTCTTAACCTCACTAATTCCGTAGTATTGGATCCTTAAAGATCACAATATTTCTCGATAGTAACATGCAAAAATTAAATTTGCGATAGTAAATTATACTACTTATATATAGACAGAGAAAATATAAAAAATATTGCAAGCTTTATCGTTTTTTATATCGATTTATCTTAAATAACTTATCAATATACAAAAAAGCTGTCTATAACTTGTTATCGCATGTTTATGTTAACGCTTTATTACGTAAATAATGATGTTCTGGTTTACAAGAGTGTAAATATACCAATTAATAGTTGGCTAAAAAGTTAATCAGCCGTTGGCTCTATCGCACGAATATGTTTTTTAACAGAAAGGTAACTTCCTGATAACCCTAAAAATATAGAGAAAACCATCAACCATAGTAATTCGTAAAAGGATAAAATTGATAACGAAAAACTGTACTGATAAACATTCGTTAAATCAGTTATCGCATATGATAAATATTGGCTTAGTATTGTTATCACTACAACCGAAAAAAGCCCGCCTAATACACCATACCATGCACCAGCATATAAAAATGGGCGCTGAATAAAGCTATCAGTTGCTCCGACTAATTTCATTACAGCAATAGCATCTTTTTGATTTAAAATAGCTAACCTAATGGTATTGCCAATAATTAATACCACTGAAATACATAAAAGCAAGCCAACAGCAAAAACAATATTCTCAATTAAATTCGCAATCGCTTGCAAACGAATTAACCATTCTAAATCTAATTTACCTTGCTCGACTTCTCGCTCTTGTAATAACTTATTTAATAACTCTTTTGCCGCTAAAGGCTGGCTGGCTCTTTTTACCGGCGTTATAAGAACGGTTGCTGGCAATGGGTTTTTTGATAAATAACCTAGCGCATCACCAAAACCAGACGTACTTTTGAAGTCACTTAACGCCTGCTTAGGTGAAATATATTGAACGTCATCAATTTCAGGATACAATTGAATACGATTAATGAAGTTATGTGCAGACTTTTCACTGAGGTTAAGTTTCAAATATAAACTGATTTCAGAAGCAGACTGCCATTGACTAGTGACTTGATTCGCATTTTTAACAAAAAGCTGTAATGTTGCCGGCAATGACAAACTAATACCTAATACGAGTATTGTCATTAATGTAGTAGACGGCGTTCTCCACAAATCGCCCAAGCTGCCAATAGCTTGTTGTAAATGTCTTACTGGTAATGTTAATAATCTATTGAGCATACTTACTTTGATAGAGTAACGTTGAGGTTGCTCAATTTTTCTTTCAAATTTACGCATCTATATTCACCTACTGTAAACCATCAACAATACCGTCGGTGATCATAGCGCCTTGAGTCAATGTTAAGGTTCGATATTTCATACGGGCAATTAACCCTAAATCATGTGTTGCAATTAACACACAAACGCCAGCAGCATTAAACTCTTCAAACAGCTTAATAATATCTAATGATAATTTAGGATCTAAGTTACCCGTGGGTTCATCAGCTAAAATAATAGGTGGTTTATTTACAATAGCACGTGCAATACCAACGCGTTGTTGTTCGCCGCCAGAAAGCATATTAGGAAAGCATTTCATTTTATTCGATAAATGTACTTTTTCTAAGGCCGCTTCTACTCGCTTACGAATTTCTTTTTGACCAAAACCTTCAATAACTAACGGCAAGGCAACATTATCAAAAATAGTCCTGTCCATTAAAAGGTTATGATTTTGAAAAATCATACCGATATTTCGGCGTACATAAGGGATATTTTTATAGGCTATGCGAGAAAGTTCTGTTTGATTAATTTTAATGCTGCCACTTGTTGGCTGCTCCATTAAACTAATTAATTTTAATAGTGTACTTTTACCTGCCCCTGAATGCCCTGTAAGAAAAGACATTTCTCCCTGTGCTAATGTAAAGCTGACATTTTTTAGTGCTAAAAAACCACCTGAATAGGTTTTGCTGACATTATTAAACTGAATCATCTGAAAAGGAAATTCATGCTGCTATCGTGATACATTTATCATAAAGCGACAGCAGCATATCTACAAGTCTTAGTTAATCATGTTCAAATAAGGCGTTAATAAAGTCTTCAGCAACAAATGGTCTTAAATCATCAATTCCTTCACCTACACCAAGAAAACGAATAGGTACTTTATATTTATCTGCAATTGAGAAAATAACACCACCTTTAGCGGTGCCATCAAGCTTCGTTAGTGTAATACCAGTAAGATTAACTGCTTCATTAAATAGCTTAACTTGACTAAGTGCATTCTGACCCGTACCTGCATCTAATGTCAGCATCACTTCATGAGGAGCATTTACGTCAAGCTTTTTCATTACTCGAGTCACTTTTTTAAGCTCTTCCATTAAGTGCCCTTTATTCTGTAAACGCCCTGCTGTATCAGCAATTAACACGTCAACATTACGAGCTTTAGCCGCACTAATTGCATCAAAAATAACTGAAGCACTATCTGCACCCGTGTGCTGAGCTACAACAGGAATATTGTTACGCTCACCCCACACCTGTAATTGCTCAACAGCTGCAGCTCTAAAGGTGTCACCAGCCGCTAACATCACTGACTTGCCTTCAGCTTGTAATTGTTTCGCTAATTTACCAATAGTAGTTGTTTTACCTACACCATTCACACCCACCATTAAAATAACATGTGGTTCTGTTGATTCAGGAATCACTAACGGCTGATCAACTGGTGTCACTATTTCTTGCAGCTTTTCTTTTAATAAACCGTATAGCGCTTCCGCATCTTTAAGTTGATTACGTTTTGCTGAGTCAGTTAAGCTATCAATGATATCGGTGGTTGTATCAATACCTACATCGGCTAATAACAAATGTGTTTCTAATTCTTCAAATAACTCATCATCTATTTTTTTACCTCGAAATAAATCGAATAAGCCACCACCTAAGTTCTGCCTAGTTTTACTTAAGCTTGCTTTTAAGCGTGCAAATAAGCCTGGCTTTTTTGGCTCTGGCTCTGGCTCTGGCTCTGACTCTGGCTCTGGCTCTGGCTCTGGCTCTGGCTCTGGCTCTGGCTCTGGCTCTGGCTCTGGCTCTGGCTCTGGC
>JALZUE010000049.1 GCA_023301705.1 Alteromonadaceae bacterium
AACCTGCGGTTTAAGGGGTATGACAAACTTAAGGTCATACACTGTCACACCGACCACTGTCACACCGACGCGATTTCAAAGAAATCGCCCGGTGCCCATGCCTAGCCCATACCTAGAAAGTCAAATCCAATACCAAACCATCATTACAGAGCAACGTCCTCGCAGACCATCATCCTAAGGTCTGTGCAGAAACAACGGGAGATGGATTGCAAGAACAAGTCTTGCAATGACGGTGGTTGGTTAGTCTGCCTCGGGGGCTAAGCGGACTTAACGGACCTGACTTTATCTATCTAAACATCATTCGGATAAGTTGAAATATACTCTTGATTGTAACGACGTATTGGGTTCAACTAATGCGTGACTTTAAAATATCCAGATCCTTTTCTCCAAGTACGGGTGCAGCACTTTGATCTCCCCGCAGCAATGTCTATTTTGTGTTCCGGTTACGAGAATAAGCTACCTAGGACTGAAGGCTTAGCCGACCATTTATTTAACTGGATACCCTATGTGGGCTTAAATCAAGAGCTTCAGTTGGAGTTAGGAAGTCACAATTTTATTGATCTCTTAAGCGTTGCGGCCCGTCATATCTATACAACCAAGAAAACTGAATCACGAGGTGAGTTAGGTGAAATTCTTTTACATCTTGCTTGCATACTAGAATTTGGAACCATTCCAGTTATGTGTAAGTTGGCATTAAAATCTGGAGCCAATGATACTGTTAAAGGATATGATGGTGTCCACCTTCTCCCAGTTCAAAATGATTTTGAAATTTGGCTTGGTGAGTCAAAGTTTTATCAAGGGAATGGAACAAGAGCGGTAACAGATGCAGTTTCCTCAATTGCTGAACATTTTTTAACAGCCTTTTTAAATACGGAAAAGGCTATGATTTATGGTCATATTTCTCAGGAAACTCCACATTATGAAAAATTGCGTTCTCTTTTTAAAAAGCAAACATCTGGAGACGAGCTTATCAAGAAATCAGTGTTTCCTGCTCTAATATGTTATGAAAGCAAAACGGTAGGTAACTTCCAAGAGTTTTCTGAAGAGTATGTTGAAGCCTTAAGTCTTGAAATTAAAAATCTCGAAAATCATTTCGCCGAAAAATGTGCTGAAGCTAAAATTTCAAAAATTAGATTTCAACTTATTTTTGTTCCCATTGATTGCAAAAAGAAGCTTGTGGACAGGTTTGATCAAAAACTGAAAGCGCATATATGACGATACTCACTCAGCTCAGAAGTTTGCCCGAGTCTAGCAAGTTGACATCCGACGATGTATTTGATGCGGTATTTGAAGCAGGGTCGATGCTCAATGACGGGCAGAGAGAAAACTCTGATAGTTTGGAAATAGCTATCCGTTTGCTTGATGCTGTTAAAAATAGCCAAGTGCCAGATAGTTCAATTGAGGTTATTGATCACCTTGTTGAGGAATGTGGTTTGTATCCTTACCTTAACACTGATAATTTCAATCTCATTACCCAAACAATAATTTCTGCTCACACTATTCAACTTGACGGTGATATTAGACTCCATGCCAAACAAATGCAGGTGCTACTTTGGTTGTTAGGCGGTGACAATATAGTTTTGAGCGCACCTACAAGCTTTGGGAAAACACTTTTAGTGGACGCCTTCATTTCTCTGAAGCGTCCTAAATGCATTGTGATGATTATGCCAACAATCGCGCTTATTGATGAAACCAGAAGAAGATTAAGTAGAACCTTCGGCTCAGAGTATAAACTTTTAACCGCCGTTTCAGATGAGTATGATCCTGCTTACCCGACTATCTTTATCTTAACTCAAGAGAGGTTTTTAAGTAGGAATGATAAATTGAATATTGATTTGTTATTTATTGATGAATTCTACAAACTAGATCCCTCAAGAGCAGACAGTCGCTTCGAGCAACTAAATCTGGCTGTATATCGTGCCCTACCAAATTCAAAACAGAGTTTCTTTGCGGGACCTCACATTAATGACATTCGACTCGGCGAGAACTGGTCGGGAAACTTTAGATTCGTAAAAACTGATTATCGAACTGTAACTGTAAATGTCGTAGATAGAACTAATAACGACGATCGTCTCAGTAACTTTTTAAGTGATTTGAAGTCTGTTGGCGATCAAAGCTCCCTTGTTTTCACAAAATCGCCGCCTTCTGCACGGGTGCTGCTCCAGAAAATTATTGATGAGGAGGTTCTATATAAATCTGATATTGGGCCGTTATTAGGAGATTGGATCGCAAACAATTTTCATAAAGAGTGGGCTATAGCTGAAGGAACCCAAAATGGCATTGCAATCCATCACGGCAGATTACCACGCTCTTTAGGGCAATTGTTTGTTCAACTGTTTAATCAAGGGGATCTAAAATTACTAATTTGCACATCTACCCTAATAGAAGGCGTGAACACTTCTGCCGCAAACGTGTTTGTGTATGATAAAAAAATAAGTTCTACAGATTTTGATTTCTTTAGCTTTGCCAATATTAGAGGCAGAGTTGGCAGAATGATGCGACATTATATTGGAAATGTATTCCTCTATTTTGAGCCACCCGAAGAAATAGAGACTAATGTTGATGTACCTATTTTATCTGACCCAGGCTCTTCTACAGACTATATTCTTGCAAATGTCGAGCCAGACTTGCTTTCTGAAGAGGGTGTTGAAAGACGGGAACAATTGCCTTCTCGCACAGGCATAGAGTTTTATATTTTGCAAGAATTTGGGAGTCTCGGTACGGAAACGCTCGTAAATTTAAATTCACTTATAATTGAATCTTTAGCAGAGAACCCTGAACTTCTTATGTGGAAAGGTTTTCCCGACAAATATCAACGAAAACACCTAGCCGAACTTATTGTACCAGTATTGCTTAAGTCACGCCATTCACTTGGACTGTACACCGGAGCCCAAGTAAGTTGGATGTGGGCCACGTTGCAAAAATGTAAAACATTAGGAGCGTTTTTGCGGTTTTTTGGAAGAACATTTGTTCGTGCTGACAATGATGAAACTGTCTCAGACGCAGTTGAAAATGCTTTCAAATTCTTACAAGCCTGCGAGTATACATTTCCAACAATAATTGTAGCTGCAGAGGCCCTTGTGAAGTCAAATACTGGACCTAATGATGCCAATTACTTTCCCTTTGTTAGTGCGTTAGAAAACTGGTTCAGGCCTGAATGGATGAAACAAATTGATGAGGTTGGAATTCCTATACCATTATCTGAGAGGCTTCTGCCATATATCGATGCTCCTAAAGATAGGCATGACGCCATAGAGAAAATATTTAATCTCGATTTGTCAGGTAAAGCTGATTTCGGTGATATTGATCGTTATATAATTAGCAGCGCTAAAGAGAGTCAGTAAGGTACTGTAATTAGATTAATTGTAAGCGTTATTGCTGTGCTTCTTAATGTCCGCTTCGAAGATAAACTCGCCATTCTACCCGCACCTTAAACCCTCACAAGATAAGCCGCTTACATAAATTCGGTTTCATTCCCTAAATTACCACAAAAAACTCTTCCTCCAACTTACACATTGCTCTTGAAGTTTCTTATCTTATTCGCTACACGCGCCACAAATTAGCGGCCTAATTCCCTTTTGGGCATTA
>JALZUE010000050.1 GCA_023301705.1 Alteromonadaceae bacterium
AATTCGGTTCTAACACTAGGGTTGAAGGCACTAAAATATAAAATGTTGTTAAATACAGCAAATTGACTTACTAATTCAATATTATTGATATTTTCTATACTAATATAAAACAAGTTATCTTAATTTCAAGTAAAACTACTTACTCTTTTAAAAATAATCAATAAATTTCTAGCGACGTTTTTATATTCACATTTTATTTTTAACTATTCATACATTACAGTTCTCACTATTATTATCTAAATATTTTGTAAATACTTTCGATAAAAAGCTAAAGTCAACGCGGTTTGAATCCTACAGGTAGGATGTAGTCTACAACTTAAAAACTATGTTTTATCATCCGAAGTAGCTTATTACATTCAAAAAGAATAAAGCCGGCACAACTCGTTAACCATGCTGATTTATTTTTAGTTCAAAATACTCTTTTTATCTTAAATAAATATAGTGTTGTAGAGCATGAGTTTCATTTACCTTAACTGACAAGAAGTTATTTAATAAAATTTTGTTATTAGATCAAAAAGAATTAGAAATAACATCATAATATTTCAAAAAATACACTTATTGAATTTCCTGAATTCACAGTGAACTACTTATTATAAAAAATAAAATGAACCCACTTATTCTTAAAATACTAGATATAGTAGCTTCACTAGTGAATAACTTCGCATCATCATTAATAATATGATGTCGTTAATTATACTGAATAAAATAAGTAGACTTCGCTTTTTCTTATTAACATACATTAACTATTAGACACAAAATAGCTTTTGTCTAGAATATAGAGTCGGCTATATTAATCTCTAAATACTTTTACTAATGATTAAAATACAATTCGATAATGACCAAGATTAACAAAGATACTTAACATTAAATATACTTACCTTTACCCGCTAATACAGGATTTATATAACCTATGTGTGCATGTTAAAAATAACGTATAATAAAATAATTAAATAACTTAACAACTAAGCTTAATAACATTGATGGCTTACCCTACCACTAGGAAAATGTGTGACAAATAACGATATATTTAGACGTTTACGCTTTAGCTTCGAATTAAACAATAAACAAGTAAAAGATATCTTCAAGTTAGCTGACTTAAACGTGAATGAAGCATTAATCGAGCAATGGTTAAAAAAAGATGACGACAAAGAATTTGTCGCAATCAATGACACCAATTTTGCTACATTTTTAAATGGTTTTATTTTTCATTTTCGTGGCAAACAGGAAGGAAAAAGCAGACCAGCTGAAAAACGTTTAACCAATAATATTGTTTTAAATAAATTAAAGATCTCTCTTAATTTGAAAGCAGAAGACATAATTGATATGTTAGCAAAGGTTAATTTCTCATTATCTAAACCCGAGCTAAGTGCGATATTTAGAAAGCCAGATCATAAACATTACCGTGAATGTAAAGATCAATTATTACGTAACTTCTTAGCCGCAGTTCAATTAAAGTATCGTAAAAGCCCCTTACCTAATTCAAAAGTAATCAGCTCTGAAGATAAAGATACTAAAAAACATCAATCTACTTATAAAGGTAAGTTTACTGAGAACGATACTCAGAAAAATGAAAATGGTGATTTTATTGGAAAAACAGCAAGACCAGGTGCTAGTAAAGCTTATATAAACCCTAAAGCGACGCCAAAAGAAGAAAAGAAAAACACACGCAAGGTATTAAAAATTAAGCCAAGCGACATATGGAAAAATAGTTAATCAATATTTCATAAGTTCAAAAAAAGCGCTTTATTAAGCGCTTTTTTTACATTAAATAAAATGAGGTTATTATTCTTCAAAGCTTTCACGCTCAATAAATTCACGCTCTGCTGCACGAGCGATAATTTCTACATAAAAGCTATCAGCTCCAGCCTTAACAGTGGCATCGATTAATTGGTTAAATGCTGACAAGTGTACACTTTGTGCTTCTGCTTCTTGTTTACCGTATTTGCAATCAAAATCCCAGTAATCCGCATCTGCCGGTAACGTTTTATTACGCTCACGCTTTACATACTTTTTTATTTCATGCTTTATTGCATCAACCATTCGTGCAGGTTTAATTTTAGGATGTGTTAACTCAAACGTTTTTTTCATGTTTACCCTCAAAGTGTTAATCAACTAATCATTCATCTAAACAATATAGCTCTTAATTTAATTATACAGGATATTTAGCTAGCACTATAGCTAAAGTAATAAAACAAAAACAAAAATAAACAAAAAAACGACTATGTAAAAAGGCCTTTAACATACTGAAATAACCCTGTTGATTGCGGCTTCATATCATCAAGGCTATATGAACACTCTAGAAGACTTACTCGCAACGATATTGTTCCACCATGCCCCCAAGGCCACCATAATGCAACCAGCTGACTTGTATTATTATAATCGGATGACGATGTAAAAATGACCTGTTCACCTTTTAGTACACTAAAATCACCTAATTCAAGTTTAATCTGATCAGGAATGAAACGAATATTTTGACTATGCCATTGGTGTTCAAAATATTCAGTCAATAAAGAAAACACTTTATCTTTTTTATTACTTGCAAACTCTGACAATAATATCCCTTTATCTTCTTCCCAACGCCAAGGGTATTGTTCTCCGCACAACTCAATTAATGGCTTAGCAATTTGTTCAACATCGACCTTTGACGATAACATTTCAATTTCCTATACACTAACTGTTCTTACTTTCATTATGTTTATATTATTTATAAGCTGCTTGAAAATAAAGTATTATTTAATATTGGTTTTATTAAAAAACTAAAGTAAAAAATAACAGAAAAAGAAAGCGCCAGTGATTACTGGCGTTAAGATTACTACAAACAATTAGCCACCATGTTAAAGAGGTGCAAAATACTAACTATGCTCTACTCATAAACTTCTGCTCAGCAGTGTTTACTTTTACACGGTCGCCCACACCAATGTACTCAGGTACTTGAATAGTAACACCTGTTGTTAATATTGCAGGTTTGGTGCGTGAAGTAGCAGAAGCCCCTTTAATTGAAGGGTCTGTTTCAACAACATCAAGTTCTACACTTGAAGGAAGCTCTATTGCAACAGGGCTCCCATCTATTAACACCACATGCATGCCTTGTGTATTTTCATCAATAAAACCCATTTCATCAGCTACACTCTCTTTATTTAGGTTATAAGGGGTGTAATCTTCGTTATCCATAAAAACAAGTTCATCACCATCTACGTATGAATACATAACTTCGCGACGTGATAAATCAGCAAGCGTTAACATATCAACATCTTTAAATGTTTCATCAACTTTACTTCCCGTTACAACGTTGTACATACGCATACGATATAAGCTTCCACCAGCTCGACCTTGTGGTACTGAACGTTCTATATCACGAATAATATACACGCTATTATTATATTCAATAGCCGTATTTTTTTTAACATCACTTGCTTTAGGCATTTCGATTTCCTAATCGTTAATTTATTTTACTTAAATACTTAATGGTTATTCAAGACAACATTTTCAAGCCATCTATTTTAATAGCTCATGATCTTTAGGTAGTTGCTTAGTGATCCAGATAATTAACTTATGTTGTAAGCTTACAAGATCTTCTTTATCTTCTGGTAATGCTGTTATCAACTTATCATTGACCAGTAAACGATATAAACATTCAACCTTTTCTTTCGCCGAATCTGTGGGCGAAAAGCCATCATATCCACGATTTTTTGCATATTGCTCTGCCACATTTAATGCAACACGAAGTAATGCTTTTTCATTTTTGATTTTTTTCATCAAACAAATCTCTTTATTATTCTTATAACTTTGGTAATGGCTAACAAGCCTTTAACTCATAAAGTGTTACATACAAAAAAACCTTACTTATTACTAAGTAAGGTTTCTTGGTCTATTTAACAAACAGTATGATTACACGTCATATGTAGTTGATGATGTATCACCGCCACGGCCTGTCCAGTTAGTATGAAAGAACTCTCCACGCGGCTTATCTTTACGTTCATAGGTATGAGCACCAAAGTAATCTCGCTGTGCTTGTAATAAGTTAGCTGGTGAGTCTGCAGTACGGTAACCATCAAAGTAGCTTAGTGCTGATGATAAACAAGGTACAGATACACCTTGCATTGTTGCAGTAGCAACAACTTCTCTCCAACCTTTTTGCGCATTATTCACAACATCATTAAAATAGCTATCTAATAATAAGTTACTTAAGTTTTCATCTTTATCAAAAGCAGTTTTAATATTGTCTAAAAATACTGAACGAATAATACAACCACCACGCCACATTAGTGCAATAGCGCCACAATCTAATTCCCAGTTGTACTCTTTAGCTGCTTCACGCATTACTGCATACCCTTGAGCATAAGACACAATTTTAGAAGCCAGTAATGCTTGCTTTAAACTTTCAATAAATGCAACTTTATCACCTGTAAACTCTGGTGTTGGACCACTAATCACTGAAGAAGCAATAACTCTTTCTTCTTTAATTGCTGATAAACAGCGGGCAAAAACGGCTTCACCAATAAGGGTAAGAGGAACACCTAAATGTAATGCAGTTACACCAGTCCATTTACCTGTGCCTTTTTGGCCAGCAGTATCAAGAATACTTTCAACTAATGCTTTATCGTCTTCTTTATACGCTAGAATATCTGCAGTAATTTCAACTAAGTAACTACTTAATTCTGTTTTATTCCAATCAGCAAACACAGCTTGCATTTCATCAGCTGTCATACCTAATAAATCACGCATTAAAATATAGGCCTCACAGATTAACTGCATGTCACCATATTCAATACCGTTATGAACCATTTTAACGAAGTGACCAGCACCGTCATCACCAACCCAATCACAACAAGGAACGGTTAAATTACCACTTTCATCAGCAACTTTTGCTGAAATCCCTTGGAAAATAGGTTTAACATGTGGCCATGCTTCTTTTGCGCCACCTGGCATAATTGATGGCCCTAATAAGGCACCCTCTTCACCACCAGAAACACCTGTACCTATATATAGCAGACCTTTCTCTTTTAAATAATGTGTACGACGATTTGAATCTTCAAATTGGCTATTACCACCATCAATGATGATATCGCCTTCTGATAAATGAGGTATTAATAATTCAATAAAGTCATCTACAGGCTGCCCTGACTTTACCATTAACATAATTTTTCTAGGCTGTTCAAGCGAAGCTACTAAGTTTTCAATAGAGTCAGCGCCTCGGATAGATTGCCCTTTAGCTCGACCATTAATAAAATTTTCAACTTTACTATAAGAACGATTAAATGCGGTTACAGTAAAGCCTTTACTAGCCATGTTTAAAATTAGGTTTTCACCCATTACAGCTAAACCTACTACACCTATATCTGATTTTGGCTTCATATTTTCCTCTGAAAAAGTCGTCGTATATTAAATATAATAAAAACAAACAAAAGGCATTTATCTTTATTTTACGTTTTATAATAAGTATTGATTTATAGTTAACCTATTAGCTCATAGCAAGAATGAACAATAGGTAAAATAACCGATATAAATTTCTTTGATTATATCAGAATGATAAACAAAGAGGAGATAATTTACATTAAAGAATAAAATAATATGGTGAATAATAAAATAACGAAAGTTTATTTCGTATTTCTTAATTAAAAAACACGAAATAATAAAGTAATAAGATAATAATTAAGGAGTCGCTTTAGGGTTGTTAAGCATCGGTGTATTGATGATAAGTGTTTTTCCCTGCCTTTTTAGCTTTGTACATCGCTATATCTGCCTTGTTTAGTAAGCCACTGATATCATTAACATTACCTGAATAGTTTGTAATCCCAATACTTGCTGATATATTAATAGTGTTACCATCTATTAAATATGGTGTTGATAACGTTTTTAATAACGAATTAAAAATCACATCTATTTGTTTATTATCTATACTATCTTCTATTATCACAACGAACTCATCACCACCTAAACGAGCAACGAAATCACTACCTCTAACGCTTTGACTAATGCGCTTTGCAACACATACCAAAAGCTTATCACCGATAGCATGTCCAAAATGATCATTAACATATTTAAATTCATCTAAATCAATAAATGCTAACAGTAATTGCGTATGGGCGATATTAACTTGCTCAATTTTTTCAGATAAAAAATTAAACACCCTATTCCTATTAGGTATTGAAGTTAATGCATCAATATTTGCTTGTTGCCAAATTAGCTTGCTCGCTCTGTCTTTCTCTATTGCAATATTTGATAAATGTGCAAACTGTTCTAATAATTTTATTTCGCCCTGTGAAGGAGTTGCTATCATGTTTTGGTATATAGCAAATGTACCTAAAATATCTCCATTTGCATTCTTAATAGGCTCTGACCAACAAGACTTAAAGTTCGCCTGTGCTGCAAGGTCAACATAATCGCACCACAGTGAGTTAGTGCTAATATCAGTAACTATAATTCGCTTGCCGCGAAAAGCAGCTGTACCACATGAGCCATTTCCTTCAGCAATAGTGATGTTATTAATGGCTTCATTATAAAAACTCGGTAATGAATTCTCTGATGCTATTATTAGATGTTTTTTAGATTCATCAACTAATAATATACTACATAACATGTTAGGAAATTGAGACTCAAATCCAGATGTTATAAAGGATAAAATCTCACTCAATGATTTAGAGCTAACGACCATCTCTAATATATTATTAGTCAATAATGTTAAGTTAGAAGCTTTATTCAAAGAAACGTGCTGCATTCTAACCCTTTTAGAGTGCACATAAGAGAAGAAGTTAGTAATAAAGTAAGTTGATGATATTGTGAGTAAAATGTAGTTATCTATACTTCCCAATATATATACCAGGGATAAAACAATGATACATAATACAAATGAAGTAGTTAAAGATATAATAGGTGTAAATAAGTAGTAAGCAATTGCGGATGCTGGATAAATCCAATAGATATTATGAGGGCCATTTACAACAATGGTGATAACAATACATACGCATGTTAATAGTAATAAGAATATGCGCGAATGTTTAATATTTATACGCTTATATATATGAACAATAATGAGTGTATATAAAAAGACAATAATCGAATTAACTATTACGCTTGTATATTGACCAATAGAAAAACGATAGAATAAAAATGGTATTATGCTAAGAATAATACATAGACATATGATTAATAGAAAAGATCGTTCATTATTTATTTGTTGCATAATCGTCTTAAATGTTAATTTTGAGACTATCTAGCCAACAGTTATAGTCCCTAACAGCTACAATATAGAGTATTATCAAATTTAAGATAGTGCAATGTATAAACTCTATTAATAAAAGTTCAAGTGGTATGTTATAAAGAAAAGAATAATTTTAGTTGGGTGGCGCCTCTTCCAGCCACACCTCGGCACATGAGTCATTTACTACAGTTGCTTCCTTCCGGACCTGGCTGGGTTTGCAAATTATCATTGCGAAGGGACCGAAAGAGGTACCATTGATTGCTCGAAAGCAACTTAATTATCGCTAATACATTATCGAGTTGCAAGCTTAACTTGATGAAATAAAACTGCTTGCTGGTATTTCAACCAAAAAAGCCCGATATTACCTGGTAATTCAGTTTATATGGGTAGTTTATCATTAAATCTTTTTTAACTGCCCACTAATATCAAGTAATACAGATTTTATAACAATGATATTATCTTCACCAATTCTCAGTAATATTTTTTGTGCGTCTGAAAGTGATTCTATTGCATTATCTTTATAGGTAAACATAACACTAGTTCTTGATAGTTCATAAGAGCCATTAGGAATTTTAGCATTTAAAATTTGAGTTATTGCTAACTGTAGCGTTTCAGTAAAATCATTAGTGTAACCAATTTCAGCATAAGCTTCGTTTATCAAAGGTTTAATTTCAGCATAAAATGCCACTAATTCATCAGTATTCAGTGAACGTAATAAATCAGCATATAAATTAAAGCGCTCACTACTTCGTTTATCCCACTGTAAAGTCACTTCATTATTTTGCTTATTAACTGATTCATTAGCTGAAAAGGAGACTTTAGGTGGAATAAATAAACTGTGTTCATAGGCAACACTACCTCGTGTGAAATTATCAGTAAAAACAACAAAACGTCTGATAATATCTTCGGTAATAAATAATTTAAGTAAGTGCTTTTTAAGTGTTAATTCAGGTAATTTACTTTCAACTAAATCGTCACTCTCGTTGAGTGCAGGTAAATGACTTACAGGCTCTTCAATCAACGCTTCTAGTATCTGTTCATCTTCATTAGTTAGAACACTAACTTGCTCTTGAATATTTGGGTTATCTTGTTTCTGATTAATGCTAATGCCGGAAAGCTTGTCTTCATCGCGCTCTATACTTGTAGAGTTTAATTGTTCGCTGCTATCACTAACTATTTTCTCTATTGTTGTTACATCATTTTTATCAGTTTGCTGATTATCATCATTGCTGATGAACCATATCACACCAACCAAAACAATAATAAGTATGAATACAACAATGGTCCATGATAATTTTTCATTACTATTTTGAGATTCGCCAATAGAATTTTTATTCATATTAGTTGTTTGTTGACTTGTCATAAAAACCTTAAAAGCAATATTTATAAGTTATTGAAAACACGACATTCTTTCGTAAAATAAAGTGCACTTAACATGAAAGTAATAAAATGTAATTGAAAGAAGAATAAATTAAAAAAATCATTAGTATTTAAATGTATTCTCACAAACACACTAAATAGACCTTTATCATACGAATAAGTTTTCATTTATTTCCATAATTATTAATAGTTTCATTTGTCATTGATAGTGTTTTTATTAAAAATCGAAGACTTAATATTATCTAATAATGCTTTTCGAATATGAGATAGTTGAGGAGTTTCTTCAATAAAAGGCATTGGCCTACTGGCTTTTAATGTATTAATGCCTAATCTTGCTGTTAACATTCCAGCACCAAAGCCTTGTGCCATTCGCCCAGAAAGCTTACCCAATAAATCAGCACTTAATGCTTGAGAGCCTAAATCAATCGCTAGTTCACTTGCCCCAACAAGAAGCATATCATTAAAAACTTGTTTAATTAACTTTAAGCGACTCCAATATCCTAACTTCAATCCATATAGGCCTGATATTTTATTAATCATTTTAATATTTCGCCAAAGCACAATGAACATATCAATAAATGCTAATGGGCTTATTGTAACCAACAACATGGTTTCAGAAGAATATTTAGCAATATCGGCTATTGCTTTTTTATCTACATGACTCAGAATTTGCACATCAAATAGCTGAATTAGCTCTTGTTCGTTGACATTATTGTTTAACGAAAGTTGCCACTGCTGTTCAGCAGCTAATGGTAAATCACATGCCAGTTGATGCTGAACCGCCACACATATTTTTTTTGCTTGCTTAGTTGATGTAATTGATGATTGAGATAAAGGTTTAGCAAATAATTCACTCAAACTAATACGCAGTGTTTGCTGTTTTTTTAATTGATACAAACCGTAAAGCTCTTTAACAAGTAAACCAACAAACATAACAACAAAGCAAAGAAACAAAGTAATGTAAATTGAAGTAACAATAGGAGAAGAACTAATATGATCTAACACAAAATTAACAAATTCAATGACCATTAGAATCAAACTAAGTATGATAATAACAGGCCATAAAATAGGTTTTTTCTTTGTTTTTTGATATGAATTTTCTTTTTCAATGACTTGTTTTTGTGCTTTTTGATAGGTGACACTATCAACAACAATCGCTTCTTTTATTTTGTCATTAACAGTATCAGACGATACAAAAGACTTTGCTTCATCATTCTGATTAGCTTCTTTTAACTTACTGTTATTAATAATGATTTGATGCTGCATAATATTTTTATCATGACTCATGACATTTTATCTCCTATTAAAAACTGTAGAGCATGATCCATCCGTAAATGAGGAAGCACTTCATGCATTGCTGTTTTGTCAAAAGGTGCAAAACTGATAAAGTTAAAACCTTGATCAGGCCACGTTTCACGGTGTGATAAACTTTTAGGCACAGAGCCAGGAAATAACGTTAATAACTTATTATCACTTAACCTTTTGCCCTGTAGTACAGAAATATCTTTTCCTTGGTATTCGCTTACACCTGCTTTTGTTGCTTGTATTGAAGCCAAAGCAAGTGTTTTCATCGTTATTTGCTCATAATTTAATTCACTACGCACATTATGTATTAATTCATTGAGCAACATTTCTAATTGCACATGCTGATCTGCAGTGACATGATCGGCTTTTGTTACGGCAAACAGTAACTTATCTATTTTAGGTGAAAACAAACGTGAAAACACACCAGATTTACCATAAGAAAAGCTTTCCATAATCAGCGATATAGCTAACTTCAAATCTTCAACATGGGACACACCATGGTTCAAGGCACTTAGGCAATCAGCTAAAATTATTTGTCTATCAAATCGCATAAAGTGATTTTTATAAAACGGTTTAATCACTTGTCGTTTATATTCATCAAAACGCTTTTTTAGCATACCAACCATGCTATTTTCAGGAGCATTTTCGTATAAACCAACATCTAAAGAGTGAATATCTGGTAAAGGAAAAAACTGAAGAATAGGTGTGTTTTCAAGTTCACCTGGTAATATAAAACGCCCTGGCTGAATCACTGAAAGCCCTAGTTCCTCACGAAAAAAATGCAATAGTTGCGTATATTCATTCGCTAAGCTTGCCAGTAAATTCTCATCAAGCTCAGCAAATACATCAAGCGTTAAAAGGCGTTCAAATAAAGATTGTGCATAAATTTTTCTAGGGGCTTGGTTTAATAGCCCACACATTTGCTCTGACCATTGCTTATAATCTTGATTAAGCATGGGTAAATCTAATAACCATTCTCCAGGGTAATCTGCAATATCAACATATAATGTGGCAGTATCACTGGTGAGTTTTAATAAGCCACTATTTACTTTATAACGAATCGCTAATCTCAGCTCACTAATACCCTTTGTGGGTTCAGGCCATTGCGGGGGTGACTGGTTAAAAGCACTCATCGCTTTTTCATAATCAAAACGGGCAATATGTAAATGTGGTTGTGGAATGCGTTTAGCTGCAATAAAACGCTCTTCTTGCATAGGTTTGAATAATGTCAGTTGAGAACCAACCCCTTCATTCAATAACTGGTTCACAAGTGACGTAATGAAAGCGGTTTTACCACTACGACTTAAGCCTGTTACTGCAATAGTAAGATGCTGATCAATGCCTCTGTTAATTACATGGGCTGTTTTTAGTTTAATTTTTTTGAATAATTTTTTATCAATTAGCGACATAACGAAATAAAAAGCGACATTAAAATATTAATACCAGTTACGGTACGATAAATAAAAGAAAAAAGCGATATACAATAGAGGCAACAGTGACTTCTATTGTATTTATCACGTAAAGAATGAACAATGTGAGTTAATGTTGAATATACTTTTCAATTACAACTTATCTATTTCTCGTGACAAATCAAAATTACTAGATGTGACATGTTGCTCCATTGTATTTAAACGTTTTTCTAATGTTTTAAATTTTCCATAAATATCTTTTAACGCTTTTTTAGGCGGTTCACCTGCTTGCCATACTCTTGCTTTCACTTTAATTTGTTCATTATGATCAAAAGTAGACTGTCGATTTACCTGCTCACTAGTTGAATACTGTGAATTGCTATAGGTACTTCGATGGTAATTTTCTGATTCATTTTTTTGTTGATGACCTGGCTCAACATAATTAACTTTATCTTTACTTAAAATCAACCAAGCAGCAATATAAATCACTATAAACAAAGGGGAATTAAGAATTAAACCGGTAACAAAGGCGATACGAATCAACCATAATTCCCAACCAAAATAATTGGCAATACCGGCACATATCCCAGCGATTTTTCCCTTGTGAGTATCTCTAAATAACTCTTTTCGCTTAGGCTGGTTCATAATTTCTCTCCACTGCTTCTCCATTTAGGACTTTCTGCGTCTAAAATTGTTTCAAGTGTATTAATACGATCTGCCATTTTATCTGCTAGTGCAGACAATTCATCTAGCTGTGCATATTCTTCATCACTTAAACCTTGGCTGATTTGACGCTTACTTCTATAGTGTAAAATCAACCATAACGGTGCGATAAAAATTAAAAATACAATTAAAGGTGGTAAAAGAATATCTTCCATTAGTAATTCCTCAACTATTAGTTTTACTTTTCTTTGTTCATTTTAGCTTTAAGTGCTGCAAGTTCGTTATCAATTTGCTCATTTTGCGCCAGCTCTTCTATTTCATTTGCTAAGGTATTTTTACCTAAATCATGAGATTCAACTTGAGATTCTAAATCATCAATTTTTCGTTCATATTTTTCGAAGCGTTCTAATGCTTGGTCAATTTTATTTGAGTGAGTTTTACCTTTAACTTTTAAGCGCGATGTTGCTGTTTGTTCACGAAGTAAAATAGCTTTTTGGCGTGCTTTTGCATCGGCAAGCTTATCTTGTAATTGAGCCACTTCACTTTGAAGTTTTGCAATATGTGATTCTATTTCAACTAATTCTTTTATTAATACGTCTGCATGTTCTACTAATTTGTTTTTTTCTAACAATGCTGCGCGAGCTAAATCTTCTCTTGATTTATTTAACGCCAGCTCAGCTTTGCTTTCCCACTCTTCACTTGCTTTTTGGTAGTTCGCAATTTGACGCTGTAATGCTTTTTTGTCTGCTAGCGTTTTCGCTGAAGAAGAACGCACTTCAACAAGCGTGTCTTCCATTTCTTGAATAATTAACCTCACCATTTTTTTAGGATCTTCGGCTTTATCTAATAAATTGTTTATGTTTGAATTAATGATATCGGTAAAGCGAGAAAAAATGCTCATAATATTGCCCTTTCATAATATATATAAAAATAATAACTACAATTAAGTAATCACATTTCAGGCCAACAATTAACTAAAGACCAAACCATTGATTTAAAAGGAATTTAAATTATAACAAACATTAAAGACTAAAAAAACTTTTCAAAATGACTATTATTTAGTTAAATAGACTAAAACAATACAAATTAAGCTAGCCATGAATCAAGCTGACAACCTTATTGGTCAATCGAATAGTTTTTTAGAAGTACTTGAACAGGTATCTCAAGTCGCTATGTTACATAAACCCGTATTGGTGATTGGTGAACGCGGAACAGGTAAAGAGTTAATTGCTGCACGTTTGCACTATTTATCAAGTAGGTGGGATCAAACGTATTTAAAACTGAACTGTGCCGCTCTTAATGAAAACTTACTTGAAACAGAGTTGTTTGGTTACGATAGTGGTGCATTTACAGGTGCAACTAAACGTCATGAAGGGCGGTTTGAGCGTGCCTCAAACGGTACATTATTTTTAGATGAAATTGCAAATACCTCTAGTATTATCCAAGAAAAACTTTTACGTGTTGTTGAGTATGGGGAGTTTGAACGTGTAGGCGGCTCAAAGACATTAACGACACATACAAGAATAATTGCAGCAACTAATGAAGATTTACCTTCATTAACACATACAGGAAAATTTAGAGCCGATTTATTAGATCGCTTAGCTTTTGATGTAATTACTATACCGCCACTAAGAGAAAGAAAAGAAGATATCTTGTTACTTGCTGAACAATTTGCACTGAACATGACTCGAGAATTAAATTTGTCATTATTCAGTGGTTTTACTGAATCAGTTAAAAAGAAATTATTAGCTTATGACTGGCCAGGTAATGTTCGTGAATTAAAAAACGTTATTGAGCGCAGTGTTTACCGAAATAACAACGCCCATGTACCTGTGAATCAATTAGTAATTGATCCATTTGCTTCACCCTATAGACCTAAAGTCAGTTTACCCCCCAACAAAAACATATCACAATCTCTTAGTAATCATAGTGACATTACTGGTAATGAAAGTTCTCCTATAAATTCAGTTGCCGATACGCACAATAATAGTGATAATAGTGATGTTAATACCATTAGTTGCAGTATAAAAAAAATTACTGAAAACAATAAGAATGTAATGCCGGTTACTTACCCTGTTGCACTTAAAGGTTTATCTCAAGAATATGAAATACAATTGATTCAACATGCATTAATGAATAATCAATTTAATCAAAAAAAAACGGCACAAGCACTTTCGTTAACCTATCATCAACTACGTGCTTACTTAAAAAAATACAATCTACTCAATGGTAATGATGAAGATGCTTAAAGATATAGTGCGGATAAGACATTACTATTTAGTGCTTATATCCTTTTTATTATTAGGGTGTAGCGAATCAAATAATGTATCCTCATTAATTAAAGACAGTTTAATTTATTGCTCTGAAGCTTCTCCGAATGGCTTTAATCCACAATTAACTATCGATAGTGCAACAATTAATGCAACATCAAATCAGTTATACGACCGCTTAATTACATTAAATACTCTCGATAATACACTTTTGCCTTCATTGGCTAAATCTTGGCATGTAACACCAAACGGTAAACGAATCACCTTTCAATTGCGAAAGAATATCGCTTTCCACCAAACACAATACTTTACACCAACACGAAGATTAACCGCTGACGATGTTATTTTTAGCTTTCAACGAATTATCAATCACGAACATGACTATCATAATATTTCTTCAGGTGAATACCCTTATTTTGAACAAATAGGTTTTAGTCGTTTAATCGCCTCAATTATAAAAGTTGATGATTACACCATTGAATTTAATTTACATGCAGCTAACGCTTCATTTTTAACACAGCTGGCAACACAGTACTCTATTATTTTATCTGCAGAATATGCTGAATATTTGGCAAAAAGCAACCTACATAGCCTTATTGATACTCAACCTATTGGTACAGGCCCTTATAAGTTTAAAGAATTTCGCGTTGGTTCGTTTATTCGTTATTACCGACATAGCCAATACTGGGGCCAACCAATAGCTTTTAAACAATTGGTTTATGATATTACTACTCAAAACACAAGCCGATTAACAAAGCTAATGACCGGTGAATGTGACATTATTTCTGAGCCAATCGGTCATAATAAAATTAAAGAGCGTCCAGATTTAACATTAGAAGCATTGACATCATTAGATGTTACTTTTATAGCATTTAATACGTTAGAGCCTCCTTTTAATAACCCTATAGTAAGAAAAGCTATTGCCCATGCTATTAATAAAAAAGCTATTATTGATAAAGTCTATTTAGGTCACGGTGTCACTGCCAATTCATTATTACCTCCTAGCTCTTGGGCTCATACTCAAACAGACTTGTCACCACAGTATGATATTGCTAAAGCGAAAGCCTTGATGCAAGAAGCAGGTTTAGAGAGTGGTTTTAATATGACCATACTCGCATTACCGGAAAAGGTTTCTTATGTACCCAATAGTATGACAATGGCTATTTTGCTAAAAGAGCAACTTAAAGCCATTAATATTAATGTCACTGTGAGTAATATGGTGCCTCAGTCAAATGCCTCTAATATTTCTGAATTTGCTGGTGCTTATCAAAGTATTATTTCAGGTTGGTCTGCTATTCATCCAGATCCAGATAACTTTTTTAGTAGTTTGCTTAGCTGTGAAGCGACTCAAATGCTAACCAACCAAGCTAAGTGGTGTAATCAATCTTTTGATACTTTGCTAGAACAAGCATTACAAACAAATACAGTAGCGAAGCGACAATATTATTATCAACAAGCTCAATTAATATTAAACAATGAGATGCCATTAATTCCATTAGCTCATTCAATAACGTATAAAGCGAAAAACAATACGGTTCAAGGGAACTACTTTAACCCTTTTGGCGTTAACTTCATCAATATAAGTAAACAATAATATGCTTATTTTTACCTTAAGACGTTTAAACTTATTTTTAATTACATTATTAGTATTGTCTGTTTTATCGTTTAGCTTGTCGTTTTTATTTCCAGGTGATTCATTAATCAATCGCACTGGAGAAGTTAACGCAAGTTCCGAACGTATTGAGTTTTTAGCTGAAAAGCATCATGTTAATGACTCTATTATAAGGCAATACTTTAGCTATCTTAGTTCTGTATTAAGTGGTGATTTGGGCGTTTCAATGACAAGCCATATGCCGATTAATCAAGATATTGTTGCCCTGCTACCTGCAACAATAGAACTCAGTTTAATGGCGTTATTTATTGCTATGTTTTTAGGTATACCTATTGGTTTTTTAGCCGCGATTAAACACAATAAAAATACCGATAAAATTATATTATCTCTGTCTATGATAGGTTTTTCTATTCCTGTTTTTTGGTTAGGCTTGTTTGCTATATTAATTTTTTCTATTCAATTAGGCTGGTTACCTGCAGCTGGGCAGCTCAGTTTGATTTTTGAAATAGAGCACAGAACGGGTATTTTATTATTTGATATACTGCTCAGTAATAGTACGCATAAATGGCAAGCTTTTATTGATGCAACATTACATATTATTATGCCTGCGTTTGTCATTGCATTAGCGCCAGCAACCGTATTTGTTCGTTTAGCGAGAACCGCTGTACTTGAGGTATTAGGCACACCTTACATTCGAGCAGCAAAAGCTAAAGGTTTAACCTTTAATCAACTTATATTACGTCATGCAGTTCGCAATTCGTTTATTAAAATTGTTCGCCATGTCGGTTTACAATTTGCTAATTTAATGACATTAGCCATGATAACAGAAGTGATTTTTAGTTGGCCCGGTATAGGTCGTTGGTTAATAGAAAGTATTTACCAACGTGATTACACTGCGATTCAAAGTGGTTTATTAGTACTATCCAGCTTTATTTTTGTTGTGCATATATTGTCTGATCTTATATATGCATTATTAAATCCATTAGCGAGGAGTGAACATAGTGGCTCGTGAAAAAATATACCAAGAAGAAGAGTTCCCTTCTCCGTTACTATATTTTTGGCGTAACTTTAAACAGTCACCAATTGTTATTATTGGCTTTGTCTGTTTTTTATTGTTACTAACTTTAGCAATATTCGCTTACTTTATTACTCCTTACTCATCAATAGAATCACATTTGAATGAAATATTATTACCACCAGCATGGGATGATAATGCCAATGTTAGCTACTTTTTAGGAACAGACCACTTAGGCCGAGACATGTTATCTCGTCTAATTGATGGTACATCGCTTACTTTTGGCTTGAGCTTTATTGTGGTTTTAATAGCGCTCTTTTGGGGTGTACTTATTGGTGCGATATCAGCGCTAACAAAAGGTATAAAATCAAGTATATTAAATCATGCACTTGATGTGATTTTATCAATTCCATCACTGTTATTAGCTATTATTGTTGTTGCAATATTAGGCCCTGGCTTAATTAATACGCTACTTGCTATTATTATTGTATTAATTCCACAGTTTATTCATGTCACTAAAAACGCAATTAAAGAAGAGTTTACCAAAGAATATGTACTAGCTTCACGGTTAGATGGTGCAAACTCAATACGTTTATTGAGTTATTCTGTGTTTCCCAATATTATTGACAAGCTGGTTATTCAAGCAACATTTGCACAGTCAGCCGCCATATTAGATATCGCTGCATTAGGCTTTTTAGGGCTAGGCGCTCAATCGCCATTGCCTGAGTGGGGCACTATGCTTTCTGATGGTTTAGATCTTTTTTACATTGCCCCTTGGACGGTTTACTTGCCAGGTTTAGCTATTTTATTTAGTGTTATTGCTATTAACTTAGTTGGTGAAGGTATTAGACGCGCCATCAAGGTAGGAAAAAATAACTAATGAACTTACTTGATATTCGTAACCTTTCAATAGAGCTAATTTCACCAAAGGGAAATATTCTCGCCGTTGATAAAGTCAGTTTATCAATGAAAGAAGGTGAAGTACGGGGCTTAGTGGGTGAATCTGGCTCTGGGAAGTCATTGTTAGCTCAGGCAATCATGGGAGTATTAAATGATAAATGGATTGTTAACGCCGACAGGTTTCATTGGCGTGGTATAGACTTACTCCGCTTATCCCTTCAAGAACGGAAAAATATCATCGCAAAAGACGTTGCTATGATATTTCAAGACCCTATTGCTTGTTTAGATCCCACTAAAAAAATTGCCGAGCAATTAGAAGAAGCTATTGATGAAAAGTTGCTAACGGGTTTTTTCTGGCAAAAAAGAAAGCAACGTCATGAGGCTTCTATTAAGTTGTTACATAAGGTTGGTATTAAACATCACTTAAAATGTATTAATAGCTACCCGCACGAGTTAACTGAAGCATTATGTCAACGCGTAATGATTGCTATTGCATTAGCAAGACGCCCTATTTTATTAATTGCTGATGAACCGACAGCGGCAATGGAAAGTACCAACCAACAACAAATTTTTCGCTTATTAGCCAGCTTAAATAAATTAAGAAATATGTCTATTTTATTAGTTAGTCATGATTTAGAAAATTTAACTAACTGGACTGATAGCATAACTGTTATGTATAGCGGTCAATTTGTTGAAGCAGGAACAACTAAACAAATTTTCGATAAGCCTTACCACCCATATACGCAAGCACTAGTAGATAGTAGCCCTAAAGCTAATAGGCACTTACCACCAAAGTCACGATTAACCTCATTACCTGGCAGTATTCCTATATTAAACCATTTACCTATCGGCTGTCGTTTAGGGCCAAGGTGCCCTAGGGCACAACAAAAATGTGTTGTAGCACCTAAAACCGTTAATCATCATGGTCATTATGTTAGTTGTCACTTTTCGTTAAAAGAGCTTTACTCATGACCAGTTTAATATCAGTAGTTGACTTAAGTAGAGTATATAAACGAACATTTTTAGGTTTTACGCGTAAAACCATCGTTGCTCTAGAGCCTGTTTCTTTTGACTTACAAGCATGTAAAACCTTAGCTATTGTAGGTGAATTGGGTTCCGGTAAATCAACACTTGCAAAATTATTAGTCGGTTATGAAACCCCAACAACTGGTTATATCAAACTCAATGGCGATGTATTAATTAGTGGCGACTTTAAAGAGCGCTGTAAATATATTCGTATGATTTTTCAAGACTCTGGCAGTACACTGAATCCAAGTTTAACTATTCATCAAATTCTTGATGAACCATTAAAGTTAAATACAAAATTAAACGTCCAAGAAAGGCGCCAACTAATAAGAGAGACATTACAAAAAGTTGGTTTATTAGCTGATCACATGAACTTTTACCCTCACATGCTTTCTGGTGGACAAAAGCAACGTATATCGCTAGCAAGAGCGATTATATTAGCACCTAAAGTTATCATACTAGATGAATCTCTGGCATCGCTTGATCCATCGCTGCGCTCTCAAATGATTAACCTGTTGTTAGATTTACAACAGCAAATGGGGTTATCGTATGTATTGATATCGCAAAACTTAGGTATTGTTCGCCACTTCAGTGATGATATTATGATTTTATCGCATGGAAAAGTCATTGAAAAAGGCGATACTGCAGACGTATTAGCTAATCCTCAGCACAAATATACGCAAAAATTAATTAATGGTCAGCAGCTCTCTATCCTCAATTAATACTGAGTAACCTTACAGAGGAAAAAGTAAATAATCAGTACGTTACCACTAACGATAACGCACTGATTAATTTGACTGAGTTAATGATTACCTAAAAACTCAATAATGTGTGAATTAACTACTTCTGGCGCTTCTTCTTGTATAAAGTGAGCTGCATCAATTACATGTACATCTTGAGGTTTAATATTCAAAATTGACATTACGCGTTCACTTTGTGGCTCCCATTGTAAAATTCCATCATCACTTCCCCACACAACAGCAACAGGGGCAGTTACCTTAGCTAGCGTTGGTTCAAATGACGGTAAGCTATTACATGTATTGGTAAAGAACTGATACATACCTTTAACCTTACCTTCAAGTAAAGGTGTTTGAAAAGCTTCAAAACTTTCTTCAGTTAATTGTCGAGTCTTTAACGCATCTTTAAATAACTCGTTTAATAACGGCGTTGATGTTGCACGTTCAGTGTATAACGACATTGCAAGTTTAGCTGTTGGACCTTTTTTCATTCTTACAGGAGGGTTAAAACCTTCTTTTAATACAATAGTATTTAAAATAATAAGGTTATCAAATTTGTCAGGCGCTTGTTCTACCAACGCCCATGTCCACACGCCACCAGCGTCGTGCATAACATGTGTCCATGTATCAATATTCAATGTGCTCATTAATTCAAGAATACGTTTGGCATGTTGCTCTGGTGCATAAATATCATAACCATCTGGGTTATCACTATTACCAAAACCTAACATGTCAGGTGCTATCACTCGGTAACCTTGATCAACTAAACCGCCAATCATTTTACGATATAGCCACGACGAACTAGGAATACCATGTAACAATAAAATAACCTTATCGCTTTCACCTTGGTCAATATAACTTATCTTACCGTCACTTGAGATAAACGACTTTTGTGTTTCTCTAAATTCAGCGTACGTTAATGCTTCCTTTTTATTTGTATGTTTAACGGTTTCGCAACCACTAACCATTAATAAAACCAGCATAAAGGGTAATAAAAAAACACGATAATAATTGTTATTGTTCATGAGTATTCCTTAATTTTTAATATTACTAGCAGTTTTGTATTATGTGCTAATAACTGAGTTATTATTCCGTAATAAGTGTGTCAAAGTTTTTAACAAGATCATCAATAGCTTTCATCTGTGTTAAATAAGGCGCTAATTTATCTAATGGTAACGCACATGGCCCATCACATTTTGCTTTTTCAGGATCTGGGTGTGATTCAATAAATAAACCCGCAATACCAATCGCCATACCACTTCTCGCTAACTGTGCTGCTTGCGCTCTTCGTCCGCCAGCAGAATCAGCACGACCACCGGGTTGTTGTAATGCATGAGTTGCATCAAAAATAACTGGCGCCATTGACTTCATTTCATCCATAGCAAGCATATCAACCACTAGGTTATTGTAACCATAACAACTACCACGCTCACATAATATAACTTTTTCATTACCTGCTTCTTTAAACTTAGTAATAATGTGTCGCATTTCATGAGCAGCTAAGAACTGCGGTTTTTTTACATTAATAACCGCACCGGTTTGTGCCATAGCAACCACTAAGTCTGTTTGGCGTGCTAAAAATGCAGGTAATTGAATAATATCAACAACCTCAGCAACTGGTTGACATTGAGAAGGTTCATGCACATCGGTGATAATAGGCACATTAAAGGTTTCTTTAATTTCTTGAAATATTTTTAAACCTTCATCCATACCAGGGCCTCGATATGAATTAACAGATGAACGATTGGCTTTATCAAAAGACGCTTTAAATACATAAGGTATATTTAATTTTTGTGTTACTTCTACATAATGCTCAGCAATTTTCATGGCTAAGTCACGCGACTCAAGTACATTCATACCGCCAAAAAGTGTAAAAGGTTTATCGTTTGCACATTCAATGTTGTGAATATTAATTGTATTCATTTTTTGTCCTTTGATATGAATAACATGGTTATATTATTCATTGAGTCTAATGTATTTACTGTAATATAGCTTTATCGGCATATGTATCTATGCAATCTGGTTAATCGGCATATTTGACTGCATCAACTAATGTAAAACTAAATCACTGACTGTAATATTATCGAGTTTGTATTTTAGTAGCTGTGCCGCTGGATCTTCGGGGCATTGCTCTACAAAAAAACGATAATCATCGTAAGCAACTTTAAAACAATCTAATTGATGTAATAAAAATCCTCTATCTCTTCGTTCAAAGGGATCATCCGGGCGCATAGCTAATAACATATCAACACACTTAAGTGCTTTATCAAATTTAAGCTCTTGAATTAAAGCGCTTTTTAAAGATGATAAATATTTACAAATTAAATCTTTTGTATCGATTACCTGTACCTGCTCTGCAAGTAAGTCGCTATTAAAGTCATCTAAACGTTCATTTAAGTCATGCCATGTTAACGATTCACCCGTAGTAGGATCAAAAATAATAGAGTAATCATCACTACAATGAATACGCACCATCACCTTCTCTGGCACAAAAACGATATCACACTCAAAATCACATAAACGAATAATGTGCTGTAAAATCAAACTTTTTAGTATTGGTGAAATAACACGGTAAGCAAGGCCTTCATATTGTTGATGACTCGCAACCGACCAGTTAATACGCGTTTTATCAATAAATAATTGATGAACATAAATATCATTAATTAATTTTTCAGCTCTTTCTAATACATCAGTTTCGTCGTTTAACGACGATTTACAATGTTCAGCTAAGTCTTCTATGTTTTTCAGGTTAACATTATGCTCAAAAATAAACTCTTCTACTAATTTCTTATTAATATTCATCA
>JALZUE010000051.1 GCA_023301705.1 Alteromonadaceae bacterium
GTTTGAATTTTTTTATCAGAATAGTTGGCAAAAAACACCGTTAAATACAGGTTTGCCGCAAGGTATTGCTATTATTGTAACTAGCGAGCGCTTTGGTGTGATTAGACGTCAATTCTTAGTGAGTGGTGACGCTTAATGTATTTAATTAAAATGCCAACGCAGGTTCGAGGTATTGCTTTAATTAGTGTATTGTTGATTGTTGCTTTAGCGTCAATACTGGTCACTAAAATGACAGGCTCTTTGGTTTTACAATTACAGAGAACGTCGAATGTTATGTCTAATCAACAGGCTTATTGGTATGCGTTAGGTGCTGAATCTTTTGCGCAAACAGTGCTTAAATCAACCTTTAATGAAGAAGAAGATGTTACCGATTTAGCACAGTTTTGGGCGCAAGGTGAAACCAGTTATCCAGTAGAAGGTGGCCGAATTACAGGTGAGATACTTGATTTACAAGCCTGCTTTAATTTAAATGCATTACGTATTATTGCTAACAACTCTTCAGGCAATAATGATAAATCAGAACCGAGAAAAGCATTTGAACGTTTATTGGTTGGCTTAGAATTAGATAGTGTAGATGAGTTTGCTGCTGAGGGCTTAGCTGACGCACTAACTGATTGGCTAGATGAAGATTCAAGTATTGTCAGTGCTGGTGGTGCAGAAGATAGTGATTATTCAGGGGGTAAATTCCCGTATTTAGCAGCGAATAACTACCTTGCCAGTGTTGGTGAGTTACGGGCAATCGCAAATTTTACACCTGCAATTATTCAAGCATTAAAAGAATATGTGTGTGTTATTCCAGACAGTGAGTTACACGCGATAAATATTAATACAATATCACCAGAGCATTCAGTGTTATTACAGGCGTTATTTGATATACCTGCAAGTGATGCATCTGAAATGTTAGGTGAACGAGAAGCCGAAGGGTTTGATAATGTCGGTGACTTTTTTGCATTACCGAGTGTTGCTAGCGCATCATTAAGTGAAGAGATAAAACAACAAATAGTCGTTGATAGCGACTATTTTAAATTAATAACTATTGCGAGTTTCAATAATAGTAATGTAGATTTGAATTCTGTTTTTCAAGTAATAAATAACACAGAACTTCAAGTAATCGCTCGTAGTATAGGAAGAGAGTAATGGCTGAATCTTTATTAATTAGACTAGGTAGTCAAAAAAGTGATGTGATTCACTGGTTGATTGCCTCAGCAGACAAGCAAGAGATCATTGCCAGTGGGGAGCTACCTAATGCTGAGCAGTTATCTGAATTAAGTGAAAAAGCATTAACGCGTAAAGTGACTGTATTGGTGCCAGGTTGTGATGTGGTATTAAAGCAATTAACGGTACCTGCTAAATCACCGCGAGCAATGAGACAAGCCGTACCTTATATGCTTGAAGATGAATTAGCAGAAGATGTTGACGATTTATTCTTTGCTTATGCTCAAATCAAAAGTACAAGTGAGCATAATTGTTTTGTTGCGATTACTGCGCATCAACAAATGCAAGAATGGCTGAGTTGGTTAAGTGATGCAAACATTAGTATTAAGAAAATGATACCTGATGTTTTAGCATTGCCTGTTATTGAAAACAGTTACAGTGCTATTGAATTAGGCCAGCAAGTACTTCTGCGTCAAAGTGACTTTCAAGGCATGGCACTTGATCGCATGATGTTCGAGATTATTAGTCAGCAATGGCAAGAAGACGATGCAATTGATATTGCAAACTTTTCTCCTCTAGTTCTATCAAACGAGCATGTAACGTTAACTGAACAGCCAGCCGAACTACCTTTATTTTTGTTTGCTAAGTACAGTGAACAATGCCCAGTTAACTTATTGCAAGATGGATATGCTAAGAAAGAAAAATCGAACTTTTTTTGGCAACACTGGCAGCTAGCTGCCAGCTTAGTTGTGGTAGCATTATTGATTAATTTAAGCAGCAAATGGATTCACGCTTCTCAACTAGATAATCAAATTGCTAGCCTAGAGCAAGAAATACAAACGGTATATCAAAAAAACTTTGCGACGGGTAAAAAGAAAAAAGTTAGTGTGAATCGTATTAAAGCGATTGTGAAAACTAAACTACGTGATGCCGGTAGCAGTGATTCAGCCGATCAACTGTTTCCATTGTTGAGTAAGGTAACACCAGCATTTGTAGCGGTACCAACATTAAAACCACAAACATTGAAATACGATCAAAAGAATAAAGAATTAAGAATGCAAGTTAGCGCAAAAAGTTATCAAGACTTTGAAGTGTTTCAAACATCATTAGAAGGTTTGGCATTAACGGTAACACAAGGCTCACAAAATAATCAGGGCGAGCAAGTTGTTGGTTCATTCAATATTAAGGATAAGTCATGAAAGATAAGTGGCAGTCGTTAAATCAACGTGAACAATATTTGGTTATTGCAATGAGTGTTGTTATTGGTATTTTTATGCTTTATAGCTTGGTATGGAAACCTGCAAATAATAATATTATTGAGAAACAAGCTGAAATTGTTCGTCATCAAAACTTATTGAGTTGGGTGAATGATAAAACAAGCTTATATAAGTCTCAGCTAAAACAAGGTAAACAGTCTAGCGGTAGTTTAACCAGCGTAATTAACCGTTTAGCGTCACAAAGTGCTATTACCATTGCCCGTATGCAACCTAAAGGTAAAGATGTATTAGTGTCTATTGATGAAGTACCTTTTAATACGTTTATGAATTGGCTACAACGTCTTAATAACGCGAGTGTGGTTGTTAAGTCTCTTGATGTTTCAGATGTTGATGATAATGGATTGATTAAAGTTCGCCGTTTGAACTTAGGAAAATCGTAATGAAAAAAGTTGTCTTTTATACCTTATTTTTTATTGTTGCATTTTGCATATTTGCTGTTGCAACCATGCCAGCAAGGTTTGCTATTGATAAAGCAAACTTGCCGAAAGATATTGTACTTAATGGTGTTACTGGCACTATTTGGAATGCCAAAATTCAACAGGTTGCTAATAAAGATATTACCTTAACTAATGTTGATTTATCGTTAAGCGCATTATCTCTAGTGACTTTTTCACCAAAAGTTAAAGCCACCTTTGGTGATACTTTATTACCAGGGCCACTTGGTAAACTAACGGCAACGTATAGTAATCAACTGCTAACAATAGAAGATGCTGATGTAAATATAGCGACTAATGACTTACTAAAAAATGCGAAGTTAGTTATTCCACTTGAAGCAAAAGGTTCGCTTGATATTCACTTAGATAAAGTCACATTAGGGCAACCTATTTGTTCAGAGGTAAAGGGTAATGTCAGCTGGCCTAAAGCGCGTATTAAATCAGGTAAGCAAAATGTTAACTTGGGTAATATAGGCGGTGTCTTAGGCTGTGAAAAAGGTGCGTTAACGTTAACCATTGATGAAAAGAATGATTTAGGCTTATCAATAACCGCTCATATGCGTAAAGTCGGCCGATTCAGAGGTGATGGTACACTTACACCAGGAGCTAAATTTCCTGCCGAATTAAAGCCAATTTTAAGCTTTTTAGGCAAGCCTAACAAAAAAGGGCAATACCCACTAAGCTTATAATATAAATGTACTGTTTATGATTCTATGGCAGGAATGAATGTTGTAAAGTCAGTAGTCGATAAAAAGCCTTCAATTTTATTGTGGGCTTTTTTACTATCAGGGTTAGCAACAGCGAGTAAGTATTTAATACCAAACTGTTGTGCTGATTCTAAAATGACTTGGCTATCATCAATAAACAATGTTTTTTCTGGTTGAAAATTGTGATGAGCTTGTAAGCGCTGCCATAAAAGTTGAGACTCTTTTGTAATACCAAATTGATGCGTCGAATAAAGAGCATCAAAATATTGATCTAACTGAGTTTTTTTTATTTTTAACGCTAAACTATCAGGATGTGCGTTGGTAACCAATACAATATTTTTATTTGCTTTTCTTAATGCTAATAAAAATGCAACAGCATCATCACGTAACTGAATTAAGTGAGCGACTTCTTGCTTCAACTGCATAATAGGTAAACTGGTAGTCTTAGCCCAGTAATCTAGGCAGTACCAATTTATTGTCCCCGCTACATCATGGTATAACACAGTTAGTTCTTGGTGTGCTTGTATCAACGAAATGTTATTGGCTTCACTGTACTTTTGAGGTAATAAGGTTAGCCAAAAATAGTTATCGAAATGTAAATCTAAAATGGTGCCGTCCATATCTAATAAAATAGTATCAATTTGTGACCAATCAAGCATAGATTTTTTCCATTAAAGGTATGTATTATGGCAGTATAGCTAAATCTAATTTTAAGCTCTAACTTTATATACAGTAATGAGCTTGATAAATAAAATACGGTTTATTATGAAAAAGACATTACCAACAATTAATCAGAAAATAAATATTGCTAAAAGCCGTCTTTTTACAATAGAACAGCTAGACTTAACATTTAATAATGGTGTCACGCGTGAATATGAGCGTATGTCTAGCTCGAGTAATGGTGCGGTATTGATCATTCCTATGCTTGACGATGAAACCATATTGCTTGTACGTGAATATTGTGCAGGTACGCATAGCTATGAATTAGGCTTCCCAAAAGGCTTAATTGATAACGGTGAAGTTGCCATTGAGGCGGCTAACCGTGAGTTAAAAGAAGAAATAGGTTATGGCTCAAATGAGTTAATTCATTTGCAACGTGTCACTATGGCACCAGCATTTTTCAATGCAAAAATGGATTTGTTCATTGCTAAGCAATTATACTCAGAAAAATTAATGGGTGATGAACCCGAAGATTTAGAAGTGGTATATTGGAAAATTGCTGATTATAAAGAACTACTATCACAAAGTGATTTTAATGAAGCACGCAGTGTAGCAGCACTAATGCTATTAGTTGATAAATACCGAGGTGGGTAATGTCAGAGCAGATCTTATTAAATATTGCACTTTCTGCTGCTAAAAAAGCGGGTAAGCAGGTAATGGAACATTACCGATTAGATGATTTTACTGAACATACAAAAGAAGACGACAGCCCAGTCACCAGTGCAGATATCGCTGCAAACGATATTATTATGGCTTATTTGGCTGAGCACACCCCTGATATACCCGTTATATCAGAAGAGGTTGGTGCTACAGAGTTAGCGATAAGAAATAAATGGTCAAAATATTGGTTACTTGATCCCATTGATGGTACAGGTGAGTTTATACTTAAAAGTGGTGATTTCGCTGTTAATATTGCATTAGTTGAAAACGGCTGGCCAAGTATTGGTGTTATTCATGCGCCTGACCATGACACAACATATTATGCTCAAAAAGGTTGTGGTGCTTTCAAAGAAGCAGGCGATAAAGTCACCGCCATAAAGGTAACGCCTTATGATGGCAAACGTGCGGTTAAAGTCGCTGTCAGTCGCCGACAAAAACTGCCTCATATTCAACAATATTTAAGTGATGATTATAGGTATGAATATATTCCGCTTGGCAGTTGCTCTTTAAAGAACTGTTTAATTGCTGAAGGGGTAGCTGATTGTTATATTCGCCTTGGCCCTACTGGAGAGTGGGATACAGGTGCTAGCCACTGCATTTTAGAAGAAGCAGGTGGAAGTATTATAGACAGTGAATATCAACCGTTAACTTACAATACAAGAGAAACCTTGATGAATCCTGATTTTATGAGTTTAGGTTCATCGCAATTTTCTTGGCAACAAATTATTAAATCACATACGACAACACGTAAACTATAAGGGCTATATATGCGTATTTTATCTTCATTATTTATTGGGTTAGTTGCAAGCTACTCTTCATTATCAAGTGCAACACAGTGGCAATTGCAAGATGAAAGTTCTCAGCTTAATTTTATCTCAATTAAACAAAACACTATTGCCGAAGTACATGATTTTACATCACTGTCGGGTAAAATAGACAAACATGGTAATGCACAGTTAGTAATTAACTTATCAAGTGTTGAAACTAATATTGGTATTCGTAATGATCGTATTAACGAGCACTTGTTTGAAAGTAAAAAGTACCCAGTTGCCAAGTTTTTAACAACAATTGATAGTAAAGAGTTGAATGCTTTATCGGCGGGTGATTCAAGCGTTGTTGCTTTATCTGGCACATTAAATTTACATGGTGTTGAACAGCCGATAACAACGAATGTAAGCGTTGTTAAATTGTCTGATAAAACAATTACAGTTAGTACAATAAAACCAATCATTATCAATGCTCAAGCATTCAACTTAGAAGGTGGTGTTGATCAATTAAAAGCGTTAGCGGGTTTAGCTAATATTAGTTTGGCTGTACCAGTAACGTTTAATTTACAATTTAGTTACTAATCTACTGGTTAACTTGATTGACTAGAAACGCCTTAACTTTATTATAGTTAAGGCGTTTTTCATTAGAAGTACACTGAATTACTAATGTACTGAATTACTAATGGTCAGGGCTCATGTTAAATTGTTCTTTAGGTAAAATATTAACTGTTTCATGTAGCTCTGAATAAGCAACAACAGCACTTCCTTCGATTAATTGATTATGCACTTGGGCGATCTTTTCCTCAAGAGATACATCTTCTGCACCATACTCTGTACCTTCTTGTAGTACGTATTCTTTAATAATGTTATGTAGTATTTCAGTTGATAAACTGTCTAATGGAATAATCATAGTGTTAATTTTTTACTTTTGTAAATAAGGTTTATTTAATAAATTGATTTAAAAATTCAGGTATACGTTGCTCTAACCAAAATATTGGTTTGAATGGGTTGTTACCGCTAATAAAACCTACGTGACCACCATGTTGACTAATTTCAAAATATACTGTGTCAGATAGCTTTTCGATATCAATAACTCTTCTATGTTCAAGAAAGGGATCATCTTTTGCGTGAAGCACTAAACAAGGCTGTTTAATATCAGCTAAATAGTGCTTACCACTCATTTGTTGATAATAATCACTTGCACTATTAAAGCCATTTAAAGGTGCCGTAAGGTAGTCATCTAGTTCACGTATTGTGCTTAACTTTGATACTTTTTCAGCAGTAATACCTTCATTAGGAACTAATTTCAGCTTAGCTAATGTCGTTGTTTTAAGTAAGTTTAACAAATAGCGCTGGTAGACTTTCGAAAAGCCCATAGCTAGCTTGTCGCTGCAGGCGGCTAAATCAAGAGGAGCACATATAGCGCATGCTGCTAGATAAGGATTATTAGGTGTTGTTGCTAAATAGCGAGTGACAACGTTAGCGCCCAATGAAAAACCAACTAAAGCAAGTTTATGTTCAGGGTAATGCTTTTGTAGATAGTGAGTAAAATAGGTGATATCGCGAGTATCGCCAGAATGGTAAGCGTTCAATTGTCTGTTAGGCTTACCATTACAACCTCTAAAGTGCATTAATACGCCAATACAGTTTTGTTGCTTTAATGCCTTAAATGTACTGGTAACATAATGACTATATAAACACCCAGCTAAACCATGCAATAAAACGACAATCGTTTTTGGTGCTTCTTTATCAGGTAGTTCTGACCATGCAATTTCAGTAAAGTCACCATCAGGTAACTCTAATATCTCTTTATGTTTTACAGGTGAAGGTGAACGCTGTATATACTTAGCTAATATTGTTTGAGCATGAGCATTACGCAGCCACCAAGCGGGTTTAAAGGTACTAGTATGAAACACAATAAATAAAGTCTGTAGGGTTAACTTAATATAGTTACTTTATTCTATCGTGTTTTAGGCACTGTTGTCTTTATTGAGCTGAATGCTTATTGAATTCAAATGGCATTATTTTTTATAATGAAGCCGGCTTAATGATTCGCTTTAAATATTTAGAATTAAATTATGAGGTAAAGCTTAATGTAACGTGATTGAAAGGCTTTATAGATATAAGGCCTTTCATCATTAACATTGGCTATTATTTAGGTTTATTTGCCTGAATCTTATTATATAACGCTGTTGCTTCACGTCGGCCTGACTTTATTTCATCAGGTGTTAATACTCGTTGATCATGCAAACGGCTTGTTTCAGCATCTTTATAACCACTTTTCGCAGCGATTGTGTTCCATATATATGATCGATAACTGCTTTGTTTAACACCTTTACCTTCGTAGTGCATCAAAGCTAAATTAAATTGCGCTAATACATATCCTTTATTTGCTGCTTTACGATACCAACGAACAGCTTGAGTATAATCTCTTTGAGTGCCTTGGCCTTGCGAATACATTACTGCTAAATTGAACTCGGCAGTAATTGATTTATCGTATGCTGCTTCCTTTGTTAAGTTGTATGCCTTAACAAGGTTTTTCGGTACTATCTCACCTTCTGTATAAGTTATTGCTAAATAAAAAAGTGCCTCAGTATAATTTTTATCAGCTGCTTTTTGCATTAAAGCTAAGCCTTTATCTATGTCTTTACGAGGCCCATAATCTAGATAAATTGTCGCTAACTCATACTGTGCTGGCGCATAATTCTCTTCAGCTAGTGGCGTGAGTAACGAAATCGCTTGAGTAAAGTTACCTCGGTTTAGTTCATATACGCCGTCAGTGTATTCATCAGCAATACTAATAAAAGCACAGCCGCATAATAACAACGTAAAAAGACCTTTAAATGGATTATTCATTAGCGTTCCTATTTCTATATTTTAATATTAGTTGGCTGAGTTCATTATTTCTTCTACTTGCTCAGAAAGATCTAACCAAGTCATTTCATTTTCTTCTACATCGCCCTTTAAGCTTGCTTGTTGTTTAAGTAAGTCAGTTAATTGGCTTTTGTTTTCTGCTTGGTAAAGATCAGTATCAGCCAGTTTTTCTTCTATTTCATCAAGCGACGTTTGCCATAGAGTAATTTTTTTCTCTAATGCATCAGCTTGCTTTTTAATAGGAGCTGCTTTTTGTCGTAACTGGGCTTGACGCTGACGTTGCTGTTTTTTATCAACTTGTACTTCAGTTTTGTTATTGGCGTTTTCTGATTTTTTTGCATTCTCTTGATGTTTCTTATCATCACTTAACCATTGTTGATAATCATCAATGTCACCATTAAACTCAGTAACTTTACCGTTCCCTACTAGGTAAAACTCATCAACACATGACTCTAATAAGTATCGGTCATGTGCAATAAGAATAATAGCACCTTCAAAGCTTTGCAAAGCTAATACTAATGCTTGTCGCATCTCTAAATCAAGGTGGTTGGTTGGTTCATCTAGTAATAGTAATTGAGGCTTTTGGGCAACAATTAGCGCAAGTACTAAGCGTGCCTTTTCACCACCAGACATTAAATCAACTTTACTTAATGTTTGCTCTCCACTAAAGCCAAAGCTACCTAAGTAATTTCGTGCTTGCAGCTCTGTCATTTCTTTATGTTGACGAATAATGTGTTCAATGGCGTTTGTGCCACTGTGAAGTTGCTCTAGTTGGTGCTGTGAAAAGTAACCAATTGTCAGTTCTTGAGCAGCACTGTGCTTACCTTTAAGTGGTGTTAAATCACCTGCTAATGTTTTAATAAGCGTTGATTTACCTGCACCATTTCTTCCTAATAAACCAATTCTGCTACCTGGTACCAATGTCAAATTAGCGTTAGTTAGTATGACGGTATTATCATCGTACCCACAATCTGCTTTTTCAACCGATAATAAAGGATAAGGCATAGTATCAGGTGACTTAAATGCAAAGGTAAATTGCGTATCAACATGAGCAGGTGCTAAATCAGGTAATTTTTGTAAACGCTTTAAACGACTTTGCGCTTGTTTAGCTTTACTTGCTTTTGCTCTAAAACGGTCAACAAACGCGGTTAAATGCTCAACTTCTTTTTGTTGTTTTTGGTATTGTGCATCTTGCTGTGCAAGGTGTTCAGCACGCTGACGTTCAAAGGCAGTGTAATTACCTGAATATAACTTCGCTTTTTGATGTTCAATGTGAAGAATTTGGCCAATAACATCATCAAGAAAATCACGATCATGAGAAATTAATACCAGCGTGCCGTCAAAACGTTTTAACCAGCGTTGTAACCACATAACGGCATCTAAATCTAAATGGTTAGTGGGTTCATCTAGTAATAATAAATCGGCACGGCTGATTAATGCTTGTGCTAAATTTAAACGCATACGCCAACCACCAGAAAAGTCTTTTACTGGGTGAGAAAGCTGCTCTTGTTGAAAACCTAACCCGTGTAATAACTCACCAGCTCTTGCAGCTAAACTATAACCACCTATGACATCTATTTGGTTAATAATAATGGCTTCTTCATTACCATTGTCTTGTTCTCGAGCGAGTGCTAATTTATCTTCAAGTTGGCGATATTCTTGGTCGCCATCAATTACGTAATCAAGGGCTGACTTTTCTAATGCAGGTGTTTCTTGTTTTACTGTGGCTGTTTTCCAAGTAGAAGGTAGTGTTAAAGAGCCAAGATCTGGCTGTAGTCCGCCAAGTAATGCTGAGAAGAGTGATGATTTACCACAACCGTTAGAGCCAACTAAGCCCACTTTATGATTAGGGTGTATAACAAAGTTTGCTGATTCTATTAAGGTTTTCGTGCCTCGGTCTAACCGAAGATCTTGAGCTGCTATCACAACATTTTCTCATTTATAAACAATTAACTGTATTGTCGCTTTTCCAAGGGCTATGTTTCAAGGTAAAATAGTTAAGAATTTTTCATCAACTATAGTTAATACTGAGAAATAACGTGAAAAAACGATTTATTGCAGGTGCTATTTGTCCAAAATGTAAAAGCATGGATACCATGTCATTAACCAAAGAGCAAAATGTTGAGAAAGTGACATGCGTCAATTGTGGAGAGCAAATGACACAACCAGAAGAGCATGTAGAAAAGAGTGTTCGAGAGCATGAACAAATTATAGGTGTATTTACACCCGAATAATATCTGCTAACTTTTTCATGTTAGTGAGTTTTTCTGCTTTTTATAATATTAACCACTAATGTTATATGTTCACCTACCTGAATATAACGTAGTGGTTAAATAACTAAATGCTATTGTATTTCCTTTCATTTAAATTTACTTTGATTAAATAGATATTTAATTTTAATCAATGCTAATCCCTTTAGTCGATTGATATAATCTATTTTAACCGCTTTAATCTATTAATGAGTTACTCCATAATTCACTCAAGCCAAACAACTGGCAACGAATAAAAACTACTTTGACCTGAGTCAATATTCTCAGGATATACAAACTTTATTGGAGAATTATTATGAATAACTTTAACTCATTAATTATTGCAGCGGCTTTTTTAAGTATAACTTCAGTAGCTAACGCTGCGACAGAAATTAATTCAAATCAAGCAGCGAATATTGAATCTGCAAGTGTCAGCTTAGGCTTTAAATCATCAACAGTGAAACGATTCAATAAGTTTACAGTATCGGTTTCAAAAACAGAACAATCGGATGCTAATGAGAGTCAGCAAAATGCATCAGCAGGTTTTGCTCCAGGTTTTAATTCATCAGCAACTAAACGTTTTAATAAATTAAAAATATCAGGTAAAGAAGCGGTTAAAGTAGAAACTGCGTATAAAGCACCAAAGCGTTTTATCTCTAAAGGTTTTACACTTGGTTCTCATTCATAATAATGAATGCTTAAATACATTCAAAAAAGCCCCGAATAATCAATTATTCGGGGCTTTTTTATTATTAATAGTGAGGAGGTGGAGCTTCCGCTTCATCAGAAATACCAGAGCCATTAGAAGCATCTTTTACCCGACTAGCAAGCAAGGTTACTTGAAATTTCATTTCAGATAATTCATGTTGATATACTGCTAATGCGTTATTGAGTTGTTCAATAACATCATCTTGAAATGCATTACGAGATTCAAGTGCTTCAATTTTTTCTTGTAGTGCTTTGATCTGATCTTTAACAGTACTTTGAAGAACTGTTTGAGTATTATTTGTCATTACTATGCCATTTACTGCGAATTGATTGGCCACACTTCATTGATGCCAGAAGAGCTTTCAGTGATTATGTGGTTATTATCTCTAAAAGCTACAGAGTAAACAACTGCGCTAGGTGGTCTTGAACCTTTTCTAGGTGATACTAACCAAGTGTTTAAACGTTTACCGCTAGAAACTTGCCATAAACTGACTTTTCTATTGGGCGCCCCTGTTAGTAGGTACTCACCATCAGGTGAAAACCTTACCGAACTAAATATTTCTTGGCGATTAATGAAGTCAAGTGTACTAATTTGTTCACCTGTTGCTAAATTCCAGATATATACACCTTTTTTACTGTCAGCAGTGAAAGCGTATTTACCTTTTGGATCAAGCGCTACTTTAGTGACTCGGCTGGTATGATTGAAGCGGTAGATAACTTGGCCTGATTGGGTATCCCAAACATAAGCAACAAAATCATTAGATCCTGAAATGGCAATACGACCATTGGGCAACATATCAACACTATTAACTTTTTCTTGGTGGCCTAAAAACTCTAACCTACGACCGTTCGTAATATTAATATGCACAACAACACTGTTAGCTTTACCTATTAGAATATAGCGACCTTCATTAGCAACTACTATATCTCTAATATTTGACTCTCTTACTTTCCAATAACCTTCTGACTCACCTGTTGTGGTATTCCACAAAGCAAACGCTTCCTTGTCTGCGGTAACTACATGGCTGTTATTGTCAGCTATATCTACGGCCAGCACTAAATTATCAGAAGAGTTCTTTCCTACTCCCCAATTATAAATTAACGCGTTTTTTTCTAGATCCCAATAACTAAGCTCATGCTGAACAGAAGAGACAATACTATATTTTCCGTCATTTGAAATGTCAGCAGTATAAGCACCATCAACAGCATGTATATACTGCTCTTTAGGAGAAGAAGACGAATCAGAACAAGCACTAAGTATTGTGCTTATTAGAATGAATAATAAAATCGGAAACATTTTTTTACATTGTGTCATTGTATTTATACTTTTTAATCACCATGTTTATCGTTAGTATAAGGTTTTTATATATTTAATATAGCAATAAATATTATAAGCGATAGATATGAATTATTGTAATTCGATATTGTAACGGAGCAAAAAATGAATTTTTTAAAGCCTACATTAGTAGCATTAGCCCTTGTATCTGTTTGGGGTTGTCAAGAAAAAGCAGCAGAAGCAACACCTGTATCAATAGAAACAGAGCAACAAAAGCAATCATATAGCTTAGGCGCTTCGGTTGGTTCTTATTTAAAAGCTAATTTAGAAAAGCAGGCTGAGTTAGGTGTTCCTTTGGATGACGCTTATATTGTTTCTGGTTTACAAGATAGCTTAGCTGACAAAGCTCAAATGACTGAAGAAGAAATCAGAGCTGTATTAATTGCGATGGAAGAAACATTAAAAATTAATCAACAAGTTAAAATTGAAACTGAAGCTGTAGACAGTTTGGCAAAAGGCGCCGCATTCTTAGCCGAAAATGCTAAAAAAGACGGTGTAACAGTAACTGAATCAGGCCTACAGTATGTCGTACTTACCGCTGGTGAAGGTGATAAGCCTAAAGCAACTGATACAGTAAAAGTACATTACAAAGGTACATTAACTAATGGTGATGTATTTGATAGTTCATATGAACGTGGTGAACCAGCAACATTCCCATTAAACCGTGTAATTGCTGGTTGGACAGAAGGTGTGCAATTAATGTCACCTGGTGCTAAATTTAAGTTTACTATTCCGGCTGATATTGCTTATGGTCCAAATGGTAACCCACCAACGATTCCTGGCAATGCAGTATTAGAGTTTGAAGTTGAACTACTTGAAATACAAAAAGCAGAAGAACCAGTAACTGTTGGTGAATAACGTTTAGCGTTTAATTATTGAAGATAAAAAGCGAGTGAATACTCGCTTTTTTTATAGTTTAACTTTCAACTGTAAGTTTATTGTTGTGCTATTTGAGTTAACAAAGCATTTAATCGCTTTGATGCTTTGACTATTTGTAATTCAAGTATAGGTATATGGTTTTGTAAATATGTAGTGTTAACTAGTGTTGGTTTATTATTTCTTTCGCAGCTGCCTTTATTCATATGACAGTAGCCCACGCTTTTCTTTCTTGCTAAATCAAACGATTCGTTTGCCCATTGTATTGTGTTTTCTTTTAAACTCTTTTTGTTCTTATAATTAGGTGTTTTTTGCCAAAGTAGTTGTAAAGAAAATAATTGTTGTTTAAAGCTATTGTGTTGACTTCGCAATAAGCAGCTATCCCAAACCCAATGTAATGTTTTACATTTTTCTGCGCTAATTACTTTTGTTTTGTTGCCTCCTTTATCACTTCTAAAGCTAACATGTAATGGTTGATGTATATCACCCAACCAGTGCCCCAATAATAAAAGCGCCTGTGTTTTTTGCCAACTATTTGGCAAAGTAATAACTTGTTGGTAATGGGTATTAATAGCCTGAACAATACAACCATGATAACAACTTTTTTTATGCTAATGGGGGTGATTCGTTTGCTATTTCGGGGTAAGTTTATGTAATGGAGTGTTGCATATTTTGAAGCTATTGATTGAGTAAGTTGTGCTTTTTTTATGGCGTCTGCCCAGGTACATGCTTCTGAAAAGTGAATCGTCTTATTAGGCTTTTGATAGTTGTATTGATTTATTAATAATTGGTGTTCTTGTGGAATGTCATTAAGCATATTGTTAATGATTACTTGTTTATTTGTGGGTAAATTTTGAAAGGCTAACTGGCAAATTAAACGGTGTGTAAATTTGTCAAAAGCTGAAACGTTAAAGGTAATGCACAATAGCCCAAAGAATATACATGCTAAGAGTGAATAAGGTTTTTGCATTGTAAAAACTTATATTTTATACGGGCAATAAAAAAGCCTTAACAATGTTAAGGCTTAAGATATTTACGTTTGGACTAGTTCTAACTAGTTCTTTTATTTCTTACTAGCGCATGTACTTTATACCAAAGCTACTTTTATCGAGCAATGACTTTAATAGAGCTATTGCACTATTTAGTTAAAAAACTATAGAATTAATCTTGATTAAT
>JALZUE010000052.1 GCA_023301705.1 Alteromonadaceae bacterium
TATAAATGAGGTAATAAATCAACACTGTCATGCGATGTTATCGTTTTATTTTCAGATAATAATACCGCAATGTAGCACGCTAATGCTTTTTCTTGAGGCTGCTTCGCCATCAGTATCATTCTAGCTAAACGCACATGAACCGGTAATTTACAGGCTTGCTCTCCTAATGGAGTGATTTTACATGATGAGTCGAGTAAGCCTAATGAAATAAGTAACGTTACTGTTGCATCAAAGTGTGCCTTAGGGGGAGCTGTTAGCCATTCTATGCTGTTGTAATGTATATGGCCTGCACTTGCTAATAATAAGATAATATCAGCTAAATCAGCATTCATAATCTCTTCAGGTTGATAGTCATCTAGTGCATAGTGTGTTTGTTCACTCCACAACCGAATACATTTTCCTTCAGATAAACGCCCTGCTCGACCTTTTCTCTGCTCTGCAGATGCTTTTGAGATTTTAGTACTCACTAAAGCAGACATGCCACTTGAGGGTTCAAAACTCAGGCGTTTTTCTAATCCTGAATCTATCACACAAGTAATACCTTCAATTGTTAAACTTGTTTCAGCAATATTTGTTGTAAATAATATTTTACGCTTACCATTTTCAACTGGCTGCATAGCCTTTTGTTGTTCATTTAACGGCAATGATCCGTATAAAGGCATCAATACAAAATGCTTTTGCTGAACTAGTTTTTGCTGTGTCAGCTTTTCTTGGACGTAGCGCATGCACCTATTTATTTCGGGCATACCAGGTAAAAATATAAGTACATCACCTTCATCATCAATGACCTGCTGAATCGCTTTATACACATTTTCAGCTAAATAATGATAAGGCTTATGTTGAAAGCCAGCATTAGCAACTGCTTTCTTAGCACTTGTTTGGTACTGAACACTCACAGGAAATGAACGTCCTTCACATAAAATTACCGGCGCATTACGTAAATATGATGATATTAAATTAGTATCTAGGGTTGCTGACATAACCAACAAACGCAGATCATCACGCAGTACTTGTTGAATTTCATGCGTTAACATTAATGACACATCAGTGTTCATTGAACGCTCGTGAAATTCATCAAAAATAATTAAGCCAATACCGTCTAAATCAGGGTTAGACTGCAATCGCTGCGTAAAAATACCTTCTGTGATAATTTCAAGTTTGGTATGAGCCGACAGCTTCTTTTCGTTTTTAACTTGGTAACCTACCGTTTTTCCTACAGGCTCTGCTAAGCATGACGCTAAATAGGTTGCTAACGAACGAGCAGCCATACGTCTAGGTTCAAGCATAATAATACGCTGATCATTTAAAAAGCTTTCGGTTAATAAGGCCAGCGGCACAATCGTTGATTTACCTGCGCCAGGTTCGGCTTGCAGCACAACATTTTGATTAGTCGATATTGCTTGTATTAATTGTGCTAATACATTGTGAATAGGAAAGTTAATGTAACTCCCCTTACTGACTTATATCGGAATAAAAGTGTTGCAGTTGTGCCAGTGCATTTTTATTGCCTTTATTCGGCTGGCAAACCCCTTTTTGATATTGATAAATAAATAAATCAAGCCACAAATCAATATGAGTTGCCGTGTTATTTTCATCAATAAAACGCAATGTTTTCGCTGCAACTTCAGCTGTTGCTAAATGGCTATTTTTTGAAGCTTCGCGTAATAAATAACGTGATTGTACAGCATCATTTTCTGGATTATTTGCTTCAAAAGACAGCATAGGTAAGCCATGTAGATAAGGGCTTTTTCTAAACATACGGCGAGCCTCTCGCCAGCTAGCATCAATAATAATAAATAATGGTTTCTTCGTTGAAGCAACTTGGGTAGTACTTTCAAATTCAGGTTGCTCGGGCAACGCATATTCACGAGGAAAAACAATCACTGGCTGCCATTGCTCATCTGCAAGTAAGGCTAATAGCTTTTCGTCTGGCTCATTGCGTTTCCATAAAAAAGCAAAGGTACTAGGTACAATATCAGCAATTAAGCGACCTGTATTACTTGGTTTCAACACCTCGCCATCACTCATAATTAGGGCAAAACCAACAGCACTATTACTCGCTTTTCTGTGCTCACAAATACAATGTTCAGCACTAATTAAACAGCGCTGGCAACGTTTGACTCGCCAGCCACGTGCATTAAAAGGTTTAGTACTAAGGCTTTTGCGATAGACATGTAATTGCTGAACACTATTCATAAGTTTTTCGTTCTCATTAATACGATATAAAAATAACGTAGCAATATCATTTACCCGTTATCTAGCACATCAATTCTAACATTACATTCATATAACCAACATATAAAAGTCATCTTTCTTTCATATAAACGCCACAAGTTTGTCACATGAATTTCATATCGTTATTTCATATAAACTCTCTAACTGAAAAGAACAATAATGAAAAAATTAACGAACAATAAATATACCCGTTGCGCTATTACGGCTATTTTACTTACCGCTATAACTGCTTGCGACGGGGATAATGGTGACGATGGTTTACAAGGCACCGCTGGCGTTATTGGCAATAACGGTATTGATGGTATCAACGGTGTAAGTGGCGCTAATGGCTTAAATGGAACTGACGGCTTAAACGGAACTGATACGTTATCAGGTTTAACAACCAATATAATTGCTCGTGCTGTACTCAATATAGAGTCACCCGAAGGTGCTGCTGAAATAATACAATATCAGTCATCTACGGGTTATATATTTTCAATTAACAGCTCAGGAGCCAATGCTACCGTTGAAATTTTAGATTTTCCATCAACCGTTGCTAGTGCATTAACACCTGATGCTGAAGGTGTAATTAACACGTCAAACTTATCAATTATAAATACCATTAACTTATCAGAAAATACGACTGGAGACGCTAATAGTATTGCCATATCAAATGACTTGTCATTACTTGCTGTCGCAATAGCTGCCGATAATGTCGCCGACAATGGGCAAATAGCGTTATATGATATTTCAGAGCCGACACCAATATTCATTAAAAACATTGAGGTAGGTGTGTTGCCTGATATGGTCACGTTTTCACCAGACAACAGAAAAATAATCGTTGCTAATGAAGGTGAGCCTAGTGGCGATTACACAATAGATCCTGAAGGCACTGTAAGCATCATTGATATTATAAACACCACAGTTGCTGACACCGCAATATCTATTAATTTCAATGCCTACAATAGCTTACAAAGTGAATTAGAGCAGCAAGGTGCTGTATTCCCTAACCCAAGCGGACGAACAATCAACGGTGTTGCCATTAACACAACTGTTTCAATGGATTTAGAGCCTGAATACGTAGCTGTTTCTAAAGACAGCTCAATAGCCTACGTCAGTTTACAAGAAAATAACGCATTAGCTGTTATCGACTTAACCAGTAATACATTGGTTGATGTTCTCGGTTTAGGCTTTAAAAACTGGAGTCAGTATGTCATCGATGCTTCTGACAGAGATGGCGGCATTAACTTACAACAATACGAGAACTTATTTGGTATGTATCAACCTGATACTATTGCAACAATGACATGGCAAAATGCCAACTTCATTGTGACAGCTAATGAAGGTGATTCACGTGAATACTTTTTTGATGTTGAAAATGAAGCCGCCTGTACAGCCGCAAATGGCCTTGATTTTGACGATGATGATGGCTGTTTATCATATACAGATGAAATTCGTGCTGAAGATTTAACGTTAGATCCAACACAATTTGCCAGTATCAATAACGATGATAACGACATAGGTCGCTTACAGGTAACTACTGTACTCGGAGACGAAAACACGGATGGCAGCTATGAAGAACTTTACACCTATGGCGCTCGTTCATTTTCAATTTTTGATGAAAATGGCACACTAGTGTTTGATTCAGGTGATGATATTGTTCGCATAACGTCAGCAATTCACGGTCAAGCATTTAATAATGACGAAGATGAAAACGAAGGTGACTCTCGATCAGATGCAAAAGGCGCAGAACCGGAAGCATTAGCTATCGGAGAAATTGACGGGCGTACAATCGCATTTATTGGTTTAGAGCGTATGAGTGGTATTCTCGCTTACGATATAACCAACCCTTTTAATGTGTCTTTTCTACAGTATTTTTATAACAGAGGCTTAACTGAAAACGCTGAAATCACTGGTGATTTAGGTCCTGAAGGCATGGTATTTGTACCTGCTATAAACAATACCGCAGCACGCTTAATTGTTGGTAATGAAATATCGGGTTCGGTCACTGTTTGGGAAGTAACCGCTAACTAATGTTGTTAACCACATTAGCAATGTATTAAACGACAAAGGCGTTTTACACAAAACGCCTTTTTTACATTAATTAACACTAAGGAATATGAATTTACCCAGTAACATAATAAAATAAGAGCACATCAATATTTATTGCGAAAAAACAATGAAAATACATAACCGAATTATTTTTTCTACTTTAGCTATATTACTTTCTATTTCAACATCGAATGCTAATACAGTACAACAAACGACACAAGCAGCCAAATTCACAGGTATTAATGCCACATTAGTTGCTCGTGCAATCTTGAATTCAGAGTCACCTGAAGGTGCTGCTGAAATAGTACAATACCAAAAATCAACCGGTTATATTTTTGCAATTAATAGTTCAGGAAGCGCTGCAAAGGTTGAAATACTTAATGCGAATTCAACTGCACTTACTAACCTAGAGCAAAATAAAGAAGGTGTAGTTACCAATGCTAATATGTCTATTATTAAGACAATTAACCTAGCAGAGCATACTAAAGGTGACGCCAATAGTATTGCTATATCAAACTCATTAGAAGTATTAGCAGTAGCAATAGCGGCCAAAGATACTGCAAGCAATGGTCAAATAGCCTTTTATGATATTTCAGCTAATACACCAGTATTTATTAAAAACGTAACGGTTGGTGTTCTGCCTGATATGGTAGCGTTTTCTCCTGATAGTACAAAAGTGGTTGTTGCTAACGAAGGTGAACCTAGTGGCGACTACACTATTGATCCTGAAGGTAGTATTTCAGTGATTAACGTAATCAATAAACAAATATCAAATACCGCTGTCGCCATTGATTTTAAAAAATACAATAACAAAAAATCAGAATTAACAGCACAAGGCATTGTCTTTTCAAGCCCTCATGGCAAAGTTATCAAAGGCATAAAAATCAATACAACAGTGGCAATGGACTTAGAACCAGAATATGTCGCTGTTTCAGATGATAGTTCAACCGCATATATAGGTTTACAAGAAAACAATGCAATGGCGGTAGTTGATTTAAAAACAAATACATTAACCAACATTTTTGGCCTTGGTTTCAAAGACTGGGGACAATACCTATTTGATGCATCAGATAAAGACAAAGGTTTAAACTTACGTAAATACCAAAACTTATATGGTATGTACCAACCAGACACTATTGCTTCAATGAATTGGCAAGGTACTAACTTTATTGTTACAGCAAATGAGGGTGACTCACGTGAGTATTACTTTAGCGCGGCCAATGCCATTGAATGTTTTAGTGCTAAAGGTATCAGCTACGATGACGATGATGGCTGCTTATCATTCACGAATGAAACACGTGCTAAAAAATTAACATTAGACAAAAAAGCCTTTAAAAAAGTTAAAAATAACAATAAAGGTTTAGGTCGTTTAGTTGTTTCAACCGAGTTAGGTGATGATGATAACGATGGCGTTTATGAAGCGTTATATACCTATGGTGCCCGTTCATTTTCAATATTTAATGAAAACGGTACATTAGTTTTTGATTCAGGTGATGATATTGTGCGTATTACCTCAGAAGCTCATGGCCAAGCATTTAATAATGACGAAGATGAAAACAAAGGCGATTCACGCTCTGATGCAAAAGGTACTGAACCTGAAGCATTGGCTTTAGGAAAAATAAATGGTCGTACAATCGCATTTGTTGGTTTAGAACGTATGAGTGGTATTTTAGCTTACGACATCACTAACCCTTTTGATGTCTCTTTCTTACATTACTTCTACAATAGAGGCTTAGTAGAAGGCGCTAAAATTACGGGTGATTTAGGCCCTGAAGGTATGAAGTTTGTGCCAGCAACAAATAAAACAGCAGCAAGATTAATTGTCGGTAATGAAATATCTGGCTCAATCGCTGTTTGGGAAATCACACCAACTAACCAATAACACTATTTTTTTATAACAACGATTAAAGCATTAAGAGTACTATTTTGTTTGTTCTTAATGCTTTAATTTTTCAATAAAAGTTATTCGTATTTAGTTTAAACCTACCTGTAAAAATCGTACCCTTCTATTCAAAAAACTCAAACGCCTGTTTTTTATACAATTAAATTTATTGAAAATTCGCTAAAACATGCTTACTTGTTAACCAAGTCTTTAACTGTTAAAAATACATTCTTCTTTTATAAAACTAAAAAAAAGATTAAATATATGGAAGCTGTAACAAGTGAACAATATAGTTTGTCGCAAAGCGGTAATATTTTAACGGTTGAATTAACAGGGCATTTTAATGAAGAAACCGTAAGCCGATATCAAAATGATAACAAACACATTATTGATAATATTAAACACCAACCTTGGGCTACATTAGTTATTTTTAATGGCAGTAGTCTATTCACGCCTGAAGCTGAAGAAGCATTAGTTGGAATAACTTTAGAGCGTATAAAAAATAATATGGTAGCCATTGCCGTAGTACTTAAGCAAAGTTACCAAGCTGACTTACAGCAAATGCAATTAACGAGAATTTATCAAAGCTGTAATATCAAATATCATTTTTTTTCAGATGAAAAAATGGCAAACACATGGCTTTGTAGTTTAGTTAAATGTACAGGTTCATCGAACTAAAAACGCCTTATTATAACGTTAGTAAACTTTTAAAAAGGCAAACTAACTATTTATAATAAAGCGTTTAGGTTTTATTATTTTAATAATTCAGCAATGACTGAAATACCACGGCCTGTGCCGCCAGCAGCCCACAAACCATTTCTTTGCCCGTTATACACGGCTGATAAATCAAAGTGTAACCAGCTTGAGTGATCATCAACAAAACGAGATAAAAAGCCAGCCGCATTACTAGCTCCCCCTAAGCCTCCGCCTTTTTGAATATTACTATTCGCTGTATCAGCAAATGCTGATGGACACTTACCCTGATGCCATAATGCTAACGGCAATTGTAAAACAGGCTCTTGCTGCTGCTTAGAAATTAACTCTACTTTATCAACCAGTGACGGCTCTAATGAAAATACTGCATTATACTCGCCACCAGTAGCCAATAATGCGGCTCCGGTTAATGTTGCTGCATCAATAATTAACGGCGCTTTAGTTTCACTAGCAGCAATTAAACCATCTGCTAATACTAAGCGTCCTTCAGCATCAGTATTCGCTATTTCAACCGTCACATCATTTTTATAGGTTAAAATATCTCCTAAGCGAAACGCTTTATCACTCACCATATTTTCAGCGCAACATAAAAATAATTTCACTCGTGATGTCAGCCCTTGCTTAATAGCTAAAGCCAAAGCACCAGCAACAACAGCCGCCCCGCCCATGTCACATTTCATATCAAACATGCTTGCACTAGGTTTTATACTATAACCACCACTGTCAAAGGTAATGCCCTTACCCACTAAACACGCACTGACAGGCGTAGCATCATCACCTGACGGGTTATAGTCTAATACTAATAAACACGGTGCATGCTCACTGCCTTTACCGACATTGTAAATACCGGTATAACCTTGTTTAGCAAGATCTTCCCCTTTGATAATAGTACTACTCACATGGTTAGGATCTAGCGCAGAGATAAATTCAACCGTTAGCTTTGCCAGTTGTTCAGGAAACAACTGTGCCGGCGTTTGATTCATTAAATTTCGACTCCACGCATAAATAGCTAACTTATCATCTAAGCGCTGAATTAATTTGGCTTCGCCACAAAATTGCACATTGGTTAGCTTATTAACTGCAGTAAACCCCATAGCAAACGCCCACTGTGTTTGCTCAGACCAATTATTACCAGCCAACTGAATTTGCTCAATACCTAACTGTTCTATTTTACGCGCTGACTGCTGAACTTTTCTCAACATGTCTTCAACAGTTGTATCACTAGCAAGTAATATATAAATATCGTTACCTACAAACTGCTCTTGCTTATTTTCTTGCCAGCCAGAAGCTTGATTTTCTGACGTTAAATATACTGTTGTAAAGCTCATTGGGTGATATTCCATTTTTATAATAAAAAACAATATAATAACCATATCAGCCTTTTGCTAAAACCCCAATAAAGTGACTAAAACAAAATCACATATTAGTGAACAAATAGAATAAAATAACGTAATAAACCCGCTATTATCAACTCAAGGTTACGAATGCAATTACAGTTAAAAAAAGCCACATTAATTAAACGCTATAAACGCTTTTTAGCCGATGTAATTTTAGCTGATGGCTCACAAACCACTATTCATGTGGCTAATACTGGCGCAATGACTAACTGTGCAAACCCGGGAGACATTGTTTGGTATAGCACATCAACAAATGTAAAACGTAAATACCCTTTCAGCTGGGAGCTTACCGAAAAATCAAATGGCGACATCATATGTGTCAATACATTACGAGCAAACCAATTAGTAGAAGAAGCATTAACACAATACAAAATAAGCGAATTGAATCATTTATTTTTAACAAATAATGAGCCTACAAATACTGCTTATACAATTCAAAGAGAAGTTAAATACGGCAGTGAAAATAGTAAAATTGATTTTTTGTTGAACCCTATAAAAACTAAAGCGATAAGTGCTACTTATATAGAAGTAAAAAGCGTTACTTTACTTGAATCATTACAAAATAATAATCAAGAAGAATCACAAGGTTACTTCCCTGACTCTGTCACCACCAGAGGACAAAAACATTTACGTGAATTAATACAAATATCGCAAGAAGAAAAACAAGCGGTGTTGTTATTTTGTGTATTACATTCAGGTATCAACAGTGTTAAAGCTGCCGCACACATTGATAACAAATATGCACAATTATTAGTAAAATCAGCCAAAATTGGGGTTACTATTATTGCTTACCAAGCAGAATTTTTATTTACTCAAACAAGCAATCAGCCAAGTGAAGCAATTGTTACAATAACACTCACCTCAAAGCTCCCTGTGATAACAGAAGAATAAAGCTATAAAAATTAGTCATTTACAAACAAAAGAAAAAAGTGTGAAAGTAATTCCCATAAGAAAGGCTCTATTATTTTAATATTAATTTAATTTCATCAGTGTTTTTTGTTGACATTTACTACTAAATACTGCTAAAAAGTGCGCCAAATATTGATCTTGCATCAAGTAAAATGCGTTAAATGACAATAGTTTTTTGTAAGTGTTCTACGTTTTTATTAACGACTAACTTATAACTACTTATAAAATATACTAAAAAATATATTTTTAATGATTTAACTTGAAAAACACGTATAACAGCACAATATCATAGGCCGACAGATTAAGGTCTATTTACTATTATTGGCAATTGAAGCTAAGTAAACAGAGTAAACACTCGTAAATTACTGAATTTTGAGCCTTAGGAGAATGAGCATGCCAAAAACCAAAACATTAGGTATTCTAGCTTTAGCCGGTGTAAAACCATACCAAGAAAAGCCAAATGAAGAATACATGAATGAAGATCAACTTGAACATTTTAAAAAGATTCTTGAAGCTTGGCGTACTCAGCTTCGTGAAGAAGTTGACCGCACAGTAATGCACATGCAAGACGAAGCTGCTAACTTTCCTGATCCTGTTGATAGAGCTGCTCAAGAAGAAGAGTTCAGCCTAGAACTTCGTACGCGTGACCGTGAACGTAAATTAATTAAAAAAATTGAAAAAACGTTACAGTTAATCGAAGAAGATGAATTTGGTTTCTGTAAATCATGTGGTATTGAAATAGGTATTCGTCGTTTAGAAGCGCGCCCTACTGCTGATTTATGTATCGAATGTAAAACATTATCAGAAATTAAAGAGCGTCAATTAGCTGGTTAAGCTTGTTTAACGATTTAATGTTATGCAAATACCAGACAAGCGATCACTAACACTTAATACCTGTTATCGTGGTCGCTTTGCTCCCTCCCCTTCAGGGCCTTTACACTTCGGCTCATTAGTGACTGCACTTGCCAGTTTTATTCATGCAAAACAACACCAAGGTACTTGGCTAGTTCGCATTGAAGATATTGACCCCCCAAGAGAACAGCAAGGCGCCAGCCAGCATATTTTAAATACACTTGAAGCATTTGGTTTGCACTGGGACGATTCCGTTTTATATCAAAGCCAGCAAAGTGAACGCTATAACGACACACTAGCTGATTTATTCAATCAAAAACTCACCTATTACTGCCAATGTACTCGGGCAGAAATTAAAGCTAAAGGTGGTGTTTATCAAGGCCAGTGTAAAAATAAACGTCATCATGAAAACAACAGTGCTATTCGATTAGTGAATCACTTCGCTATTCATGAATACCAAGATTTGATTCAAGGTGATATCACTTGCAATAAAAACTTAGCCAAAGAAGACTTCATTTTAAAACGTAAAGACGGCTTATACGCCTATCAATTAGCGGTAGTGGCAGACGATATAGAACAAAACATTAGCCATATTATACGCGGCTGCGATTTACTTGAACCTACCGCTCGTCAACTGACGTTATTTCGCACACTTGAAAAACCAGCGCCTCAGTTTGGTCATATTCCTTTAGCCGTAACCGAAAACGGTTACAAATTAAGTAAACAAAATAAAGCGCCAGCACTTGATTTAACAAACCCGCAGCCTACATTAATTGCCGTATTAAAATTTTTAGGGCAAGTGCCGCCTGATGACTTAATTAACTATTCAGTCAACGATATAATCACTTGGGCAATAGAAAACGTGTTATTTACAACGTTACCTCAGCAACGTGAAATTCAGCTATAACTTAACTAAAAATCATTGTTACTCGCTCAATAAACTTACATTAACAATTCCATTTTTGAAAAAATAGTTAACCCCATAACTAACAAATAGCGAACAAATAGCTAACCAATCAGTAACTAATGCATAGCCAATAACTTTATTTGGCTTTAACATTCATTTTTTGCCAACATTAGTATATTATTGCGCCACGATGTTAAACCATTAAAAATAAGGTGCTCACCATTAAAAGCGTGATTAATTTGTGTAAAAAATTGATAAAAAAATCAACTCCTAATACGGCTTCTGAACAAGCAGTTTTTACTCCAACTGTTATCTCAAGAAACGATCATCCTGTATCGCGTAAACAAATTAGTCCTAATGCCTTAAAAGTACTTTATCGTTTAAATAAAGGTGGATACAAAGCCTATTTAGTGGGTGGTGGTGTTCGCGACATTTTACTTGGTATTAGCCCAAAAGATTTCGACATTGCAACCAATGCAACGCCCGAGCAAATTAATGACTTGTTTCGTAACTGTCGTTTAATCGGTCGTCGGTTTCGTTTAGCACACATTTTATTTGGTCGAGAAATTATAGAAGTAGCTACATTTCGTGGCCATCACGATACTAATAATACAAGCAATAAAGAAACGCAAAAGGTATCAAAACAAAGTGACCAAGGCATGTTATTACGCGATAACATTTACGGCACTATTGAAGAAGATGCTGAACGCCGCGATTTCACCATCAACGCTTTGTATTATTCAGCAACAGATTTCACCGTACATGATTTCGCCGGTGGTATTGCCGACATTAACGACAGAACCATTAAATTAATTGGCGACCCAGAAACACGCTACAGAGAAGATCCTGTGCGTATGTTACGTGCTATTCGTTTTGCTACCAAACTTGATATGACCATTAGCCCTGAAACAGAGCAACCAATCAAGCCTTTAGCGTCACTATTAAATAACATACCTGCAGCTCGCATGTTTGAAGAATTTAATAAGTTATTTCTTTCAGGTAAGGCACTTGATAACTTTCATCAATTACGACATTACGGTCTATTTACTTACTTCTTCCCTGCTACCGATTATGCACTTAAGAATAATGTTGATGAACACATTGAAAAGTTAATTGTTTTAGCATTAAAAAATACTGATACACGTATTGCTAATGAACAGCGTGTTACGCCAGCATTCTTGTTTGCCGCCATTTTATGGTACCCATTACAAGCGGCTCTTCGTCATATTAATGCGCAACAAAAACTAACACCACAAGACGCATTTTTTGCGGCTTATCACCAAGTAATGACCGAGCAACAACAAGCTATTGCCATTCCTAAGCGCTTTCAGCTAGTTATTAAAGATATTTGGATATTACAAGACAGATTAACTCGCAGAGAACCTAAAAAGGTAATGAAAACTTTTCAATTACCTAAATTTAGAGCAGGCTACGACTTTTTATTATTACGAAGCGAAATAGAACAAAATTCGCTGGTTGAAGATGCACTATGGTGGAAAAACTTTCAAGACGTTCAACCAGAAACGCAGCAACAAATGTTAAAACAGTTACCAAATAAATCGCCTCGTAGAACAGTAAGAAAGCGTAAAAAGCCAAAAGCTGCGAATAGTAAACCAAGTAGTACTGGTGCATCATAATGGCACTTGTATACATAGGCTTAGGTAGTAATTTAGACAACCCTTGCGAACAACTTATTCAAGCAATGCAAATGCTAAATGAGTGTAATACAATCACGATAGAAACAGTTTCATCACTGTATGGCAGTAAACCCATGGGGCCACAAGATCAACCAGACTACGTTAATGCAGTTTTGTGTTTATCAACTGCATTATCGCCACTTGCATTATTAGATCAATTACAAACGATTGAACTAACCGCTGGCAGAATAAGAAAAAGCGAGCGCTGGGGCGCACGAGTACTTGATTTAGATATTTTATTATATGATCAGAAAATTATTGAAAACAATCGATTAACTGTGCCACATTACGGCATGAAAGAACGTGAATTTGTACTGTTACCCTTAGCTGAAATTGCATCAGAGCTATTATTACCTTGTGGTGAAAGTGTTGCAAAATTAGCAAAAAAAATTAATATCAATGGTTTAACCGTGTTACAAAAATCACCGTTAAATGAATTAGCAGTAACGCAATAATTACATTTATTTAAACAAGCTCTTTGTTATTTAAGTTCAAAAGATAGTACGAAAACTCATTTAAGCTTATTAACCACTTAACATGTAAATCAGACAAAACGAGATAATCTCATGGCTAAAAAAATAACCACTTCAACGCTGCAAAAAATGAAAGACAATGGTGAGAAAATATCTACCATTACTGCGTACGATGCAAGTTTCGCTAAATTATTTGATCAAGCAGGCATTCATGCCATTTTAGTAGGTGACTCTTTAGGCATGGTATTACAAGGTCATGATTCAACATTACCAGTAAAAATTGACGACATGGTTTACCACACAACGAGCGTTGCTCGCGGTGTTGAAAACACCTTAGTACTTAGTGATATGCCTTTTATGAGCTATAGCACTAAAGAGCAAACCTTTGAAAATGCCGCTAAATTAATGCAAGCAGGCGCAACCATGGTAAAAATAGAAGGTGGTAGCTGGTTATGCGACACTATTTCTGGTTTAACTGAGCGCGGTATACCTGTTTGTGGTCACTTAGGTTTAACGCCTCAATCGGTTAATGTATTTGGCGGCTTTAAAGTACAAGGCCGTGAAAGCGACAAAGCCAAAGCGATGATTGAAGAGGCCAAACAACTAGAAGCTGCCGGCATTAAATTATTAGTACTTGAATGTATTCCTGCTGATTTAGCAAAAGCAATTACTGACACGCTTACTATTCCGGTAATTGGTATAGGCGCAGGTAAAGACACTGACGGCCAAATTTTAGTGATGTACGACGCACTGGGTATTTCATTCAACTACATGCCTAAATTCTCACGCAATTTTATTATTGATACTGGCGATATTAAACAAGCAATAGAGCTATACATTAGTGAAGTAAACGCAGGTAACTTCCCTGGCCCTGAGCATATTTTTAATTAAGTCATTGATTAACTTTTTATTAGTTGAATGTATTAGCGAATTTTTATGAAAACAATTACCACCACCTCACAACTGCGTGAACAAATAAGCACATGGCGCCAGCAAGGTTTAACCATTGGTTTTGTACCAACAATGGGCAATTTACACGAAGGCCATATAGCTTTAGTGATTGAAGCCAAAAAGCATGTTGATAAAGTAGTTGCTAGTATTTTTATTAACCCAATGCAATTTGGCGCTAATGAAGATATTGATAATTACCCACGTACACTTGATAACGACAAAGAAAAGTTATCAGCAGAAGGTACCGATGTTCTGTTTACCCCAACGCCAGACATTATTTATCCGAAAGGCTTAGACAAGCAATCGTACGTTGAAGTACCTAATGTATCAGACGGATACTGTGGTGAAAGCCGCCCAGGGCACTTCAGAGGCGTTTCTACCGTAGTATGTAAACTGTTTAACCTAGTACAACCAAACGTTGCTTGTTTCGGCTTAAAAGACTATCAACAGGTACAAGTGATTCAAACCATGGTTGAAGACTTATCAATGCCTATTGAGATTATTCCTGTACCAACAGTACGTGAAACAAGTGGTTTAGCGCGTAGCTCACGAAATAATAATTTAACCGCTGAAGAAAAAACGCTAGCACCTATATTGAATGAAACCTTAGTATGGTTAGCAAAAGCTCTACAAACATCAAATAATTACGAAGCCCTTATTGAAGAAGCCACCCAACGTATTAACCAAACAGGTTTACGTACCGACTACATTAATATTTGCCACGCAAGAACATTAAACCCAGCAACACCTAGCGACAAAGAGTTAGTATTGCTAGGCGCAATGCATTGCAGTAAAGCAAGGCTGATTGATAACGTACAAGT
>JALZUE010000053.1 GCA_023301705.1 Alteromonadaceae bacterium
GTTGCTGTAGAAACTGACGCTTCTTCAGGGTTAGCTTCAACATAAAAAGCAGCATCTTGATGTGAGTTTTCACCGTAACGTAATTCTTGTTTTTTGATAAACTGACTGTTTACCGTACGTGGGAATTTACGTTTATTGTCAAAATCTACTTCGCCTTCAGTTTCACCGTAAGAAGGTAACATTTGACCGAAGTAGTTAGCAATCATACCGTCGTAAGCCGCAGTATGTTCATATGCTGCAATAGCAAGATCAAAACGTGTTTTATACGTTAATGAACCGTTATTAGCATTCATTTCTGCAATAACACGATCGTAATCGCCCGCATTAACCACAATCGTTACATCTTTATGGTTTTTAGCTGCTGCACGTACCATTGTTGGTCCGCCGATGTCGATATTTTCAATTGCATCTTCTAAAGTACAATCTTCGTTAGCTACTGTATTAGCAAACGGGTATAAGTTAACAACAACAATATCAATAGCACTGATATCGTTTTCACCCATTACAGCTTCATCCATACCACGACGAGCGAGAATACCGCCATGAACTTTAGGGTGAAGTGTTTTTACACGTCCGTCCATAATTTCAGGGTGACCTGTGTAATCAGAAACTTCTGTTACTTTAATGCCATTTTCTGCCAATAATTTTGCAGTGCCGCCAGTTGATAATAAATCAACGCCGTTTTGCGCTAAATGCTGAGCGAACTCTACAATACCAGTTTTGTCAGAAACGCTTAATAAAGCGCGTTTGATAGGACGAGGGTTATCCATATTTGTTATTTAAACCTTTAAAAGTTAATAAAATAAATGTGTTTGCCATTGATGACGATAATGCTTCGTAAATTTTCTATAGTTAAAAATAATAAAAGCACCCTAAGGTGCTTTTATTAGCAGGACTAGCCTGCTGGTATTAGTTCATTCCGTATTTTTTTAATTTTTTACGTAATGTACCACGGTTAATACCTAATAAATTTGCCGCACGTGTTTGGTTACCACGTGTATATTTCATTACTTCTTCAAGCATTGGCGCTTCTATTTCAGAAAGTACTAAGTCGTACATATTATCAACATCGTTACCATTTAATTGAGATAAATAGTTGCTAATTGCTATTTTAGCTTGACTGCGTAATGGAGAAGACTCGGCTTGAGTTTGTAAATTACCAGTAACGAATGGTGAAGAATTATTTTGTTCAAACATGAAGTTTAGACTCTTAGTTAGTTAAATTATCAAAATACAAATTTAATAGTTCGAGTTGCTCTGACGCAGACTCGAGAATATTAAATTTTGATCGAAATGTTTTTTCTTGATCATGCATCTGCATATACCAAGCAACGTGTTTACGAGCTATTCTTGGCCCCATAAACTCGCCATAAAATTGATGCAGTTCCTTTACATGTTCAATTAAAATTGAACGCAATTCTCCCATGACTGGAGGCGCTAAATAAGTTCCCGTAGCCAAATAATGATTAATTTCACGAAAGATCCATGGGCGCCCTTGCGCCGCTCGACCAATCATAATTGCATCAGCATTTGTGTATTCGAGTACTTCACGCGCTTTCTGTGCGCTAGTGATGTCGCCATTGGCAACAACAGGTATAGAAATCGCTTGTTTAATTGCTTTAATCGTATCGTATTCAGCATTGCCTTTATAAAAGTCAGAGCGTGTTCTACCGTGAACCGCCAATGACTGAATACCATTTGCTTCTGCAATTTTAGCTATTTCAATACCATTGCGTGTGTTTTCACACCAACCAGTACGTATTTTCAAGGTAACCGGAACATCAACAGCTGACACTGTTGCTTTTACGATTTGCTCAACTAACTTAGGTTCTTTTAATAAAGCAGAACCTGCTAGTTTTTTGTTTACTTTTTTAGCCGGACAGCCCATATTGATATCAATAATTTGAGCACCGTTTTCAACATTTATTTGGGCAGCGAATGCTAATTCGTCAGGATCAGAGCCAGCAATTTGAACCGCTCGAATTCCTGCTTCATTAGTATGCACCATCCTCAGCTTGGACTTTTCGGTTTTCCATACTTTAGGGTTTGACGAAACCATTTCAGATACGGCTAACCCTGCACCTAATTGACAACATAGTCGTCGAAAAGGTTGATCTGTTACACCCGCCATGGGTGCAAGAATGACATTACTGTCTAATATGTACGAACCTATTTTCACTGCTGTTTTTTTGAGCTACCTATCAAAAGGGCGCACAGTGTACGTGTTTTTTAGAGGTTTGAGAAGTGCATAATTTGAACAAAAAGTGCTTTTTTTTCACTTTTTTTTATTGACTTTTTGTAAACGATTGAAGAGTACAGAAATTGTACGAATAGTGACAATTTCTGTTGGTGTTTTAAACATAAAATAAACACATAAAATTATATTATTTATCGACGAATTCCTGAAAGTCGAACCCATTCTTCCTGTATTGCAATAGGATCCATAATACACCATTGTTCGTATATCTTTTGTAAAGTCTGTGCTTGCTCTTCAAGTACACCAGACAATGCTAATAAACCATTGTCACCGACAAACTCAATAATGACTGGAGCTAACTCTCGAAGAGGTCCTGCAAGAATATTAGCAACAACTACATCAGCTTTTAAGCTAGGTTGATCTTTTGGTAAATAAAGCTCAAGTCGGTCAGATACATCATTACGTTTTGCATTTTCTAAACTTGCTTGTAATGCTTGAGGATCAATATCAATTCCTATTACTTTTTTAGCACCTAATTTCAATGCTGCTAACGATAAAATGCCTGAACCACAACCAAAATCAACAACCGTTTTATCGGTTAAATCTAGACCATCAAGCCACGTTAAACATAATGCTGTTGTTGGGTGTGTTCCGGTGCCAAATGCTAAACCCGGATCTAACATAACATTCACTGCGCTTGGATCTGGAACATCTCGCCAGCTAGGACAAACCCATAAACGTTCACCAAACTGCATTGGGTGAAAATTATCCATCCACTCTCTTTCCCAGTCTTTATCTTCTAACTGTTCAAGTTTATATTTCATTTCTTGCTTATCTGGATGAATACTTTTGAGATAATTAATCGCTTTGTCCATATCATGACTAGCATCAAACAAGCCCATCACTACGGTATTATGCCAATACAATATTTCATCACCAGGCAATGGTTCATAAATAGGCGTATCTTTCGCATCAATAAAGGTTACCGCTTGCGAACCACAAGCCATTAACCAGTCACTATACTTTTCTGCTGTTTCTTCATTCGCACTTAAGCGAAGTTGTATCCAAGGCATGATTATTCTCTAAATTTCATAATGTCTACAGTTTATCATTTGTTTGATTTAGCGCATAGCGGTTAACATTATTGTTCTCTTACCTGTTTATTTATATTCCTTAAATAATTGATCAATAATTTAGTTTCTACTGTATATAAACACGCAATTTAACGATATGATTTATTTATATTAATAATGTATTTATTACGTAATTATATAAACTATAAAATTAACAAAATATGATGTTTACCAACTAGTATTTTTTCAACTTGGCTGATACCTATATTTATGAAATATTTTCCTATTTTTTTAAACGCTGAACAAATAGATGCTTTGATTATTGGTGGTGGTGATGTAGCTGCACGCAAAATTGAATTATTATTAAAAACATCGGCGAAAATGACGATTGTTAGTGAACATTTATCTCCTACGGTTGAGCGTCATATAAAAACCAATAACTTAACTTGGATACAACATAACTATAAACCTGGTTTAATGAATAATAAAACCATGGTTATTGCTGCCACAGACGATGAAGATATAAACGCAGAAGTATCAAGAGAAGCTGCGAGTTTAGATTTATTAGTTAACGTGGTAGATCAGCCCGATCTTTGTAGTTACATCACCCCCGCAATTATTGATAGAAATCCAATGATTGTAGCTATATCTAGTTCTGGTAGTTCACCTGTACTTGTACGTATGCTACGTGAAGAATTAGACAAGATGCTGCCAGAAGCTTATGGCAAGCTTGCTGACTTCTGCTTTAAATTCAGAGATCATGTAAAAGCCCGTGTTAAAGGCATAAGAAACAGACGTGTTTTTTGGGAGAACATTTTACAAGGGAATATAGGAAAACTGATTTTAGCGGGAGATTCAAAACCCGCTGAACAACAATTAATATCAAGCCTAAATGAGAAAGCTCCACCACCTGCGGGTGAGATTGTTTTTATTCACACCCAAAATGGTAACCCTGATGACTTAACATTAAAAGCACATCGTGAATTACAATTCACTGACGCTGTTTTTTATGATGAAGATGTTAACCCTGTTTTAATTGAATATGTGAGACGTGATGCAGATAAGTACCTGCAAACCGTTAGTAGTGAGATTTCAATTAACTTTCAACACGCTATAGAACTTGCTGAACATGGACAAAAAGTGATTTATTTACTTGCTGGCTATTCAGCCTTACAGCCTAACGCTGCATTACAATTAAGTAATATTAGACATCAAGAAATTATCAGTGGTGGTTAGTAATCAATGATTAGGGGACATTATTAATAATTAAGCATTATTATAAATAATGTCCCTTATTAGTATAATGACAGGCATACCTTTAACAACATTCATACACTCTAAGTTAATTCATCTACCAACAAATAGACAAATCTGTACTCTTTACCTTTCAATAAGTTCTTAATTGTTCTACATTATATCCACATAGTCATTATGATGTACTAACAGGAGTTTTAAGAATGACGATAAACCAACGTTTAATCACTGGGTTTGGTGTTGTCTTACTAATGATGTTAATTTTAACAACCGTCAGTATTCAACGTGTAAGTTTTATTAATAACTCAATTACACAAGTAACCGATATAAATTCAGTCAAACAACGTTATGCGATTAATTTTCGCGGCAGTGTTCATGATAGAGCTATTGCGATTAGAGATGTTGTGTTTTCTAGAAATGAATACGAATTAAAAGAAACAATTGATTTGATTTTTACATTAGATCAATTTTATCAAGAATCTGCAATACTTCTTTCACCTGATAAAATACCAATGCTGCCAGAAGAAATTAGTCTTTATAATAAAATAAAAAAAATCGAACAAAAAACACAACCTCTTATTAATAAGATTATTCAAGAACGTAAAAATAATAATATAGCCGCTGCAAAACGATTATTACTAAATGAAGCAAAGCCAGCTTTTATTGAGTGGCTAGCAATAATTAATCAGTTTATTGATAGAGAAGAGGCTAGTAACAAAAAAACTACACAAGACATTCGTAAAGTATCAAGTACATTTGACAGCTGGATGATCTCATTAACTAGCGTTGCCATTATTATAAGTATTTTTCTTGCCTATTTAATTAGTAGAAGCATTCGATATTCTGTAGGAGGTGAACCTAAAGAAGCAGCAAAGGTCATAGCCAAAATAGCTAAGGGTGATTTAACGGGAGAAGTAAACTCATGTTGTAAAGAAAGTATGATGGAGTCTGTACAAGTCATGCAAAACACATTAGAAAAAACCGTTAATAGTATAATTCACTCTTCAAATGAATTATCACAACGCTCAACCAATGTTACCTCTGCTTTTCAACAAGCCCTGGAAGTAGCAGACTCTCAAGTAAACTATACAAATTCAGCATTTGATAAGTTAACAGAAATGAGCGAGAGTATTAATGCCGTCGCCAATACAGTGCAACAAACAGAAAGTAACTCTAAAACAACGGTTGATTTATCACTGAAAGGCCTAGAAGCAGTTCAAAATGTCGCAAGTGAAATAGAACAAATTTCCACAACTGTTAAAGTGACAGTGAAGCAAGTTAATACGCTTCAAGGTCGAACTCTTGAGATTGGTGATATTGTAAATGTTATTCGCAGTATTAGTGAGCAAACTAATTTACTTGCACTAAATGCAGCAATAGAAGCAGCACGAGCCGGTGAAACAGGAAGAGGCTTTGCTGTAGTAGCTGACGAAGTCAGACAACTTGCTCAACGAACAGGCAATGCTACCGCAGACATAGAAACAATGATTCTCGAAGTACAAAAAGAAACTAAAGCATCGGTTGAGTCAATGGAAGCAACTGTACCACAGGTTGAAAACGGCTTAATGCTAACGCATCAAGCAAACGAAATGTTAAATAACATACTTCAGCAAGCAAATGATTCTTTAGACAAAGTATTAGAAGTTGTACAAGCGACAACCCTGCAAGTAAGTACTATTTTAGATATTAATGAAAATGTTAAAGAAATCGCTAACATGTCTAAAGAGACTAGCCTCTCGTTAGAAAGTAATGCTAAAGAAGCAGACTCATTTGAAAAATTATCCAATCAATTAAAAACAGATACCAACTATTTTAAGCTAAAATAAAAATATAATAATAAAGTATCAACATTTAAATTAATCACTGATGGTGAGTACTTAACAGTCTAATCATCAGTGATTAATCGTTTGTGAAACTAAGGATTAACGCCCTGTTTCAAGAACCATTTCTCTCCAGTCTACAATTACACGGCCTGAACCACCGGTTAAACGATATGCACCTGCTTTTTTGTATTGTACATTTTGTCCACCACCTTCGAAAGTATGTGTCCAAATACGGCTGTTACCTCTAAATAATTCTGCTGTTTCAATAGTGCCATCTACTGTTGTACTTGATGTACTTGTACGAAGGCGATACCAAGTATCTAATTCAATTTCTACTGGGCTTACTTGCCTTGAAACATTACTAAAGCTATTAGTACTTTGATCACCTTGCTCGCTAGATGTGTCACCTTGAGCGCCAAATACGTAGTTATTACCATCACGGCGAACTGAATAAATAGAGAATACACCCACAGAACCATTTTGCTGATCATGTGTTTGTGCTACAGAAACTCGATTAAAGTTAGGTTGCGCTGAGCTAATTCTAAACTCACCTGTAAAGCGATGAAGACCACTACGATTCTCAAATCTAAACTCTTGACGAAAAAATTCATCTGGGTCAATTCGAGTTGTAGAAATTTCAAATTGAAAATCACCTTGATTATCTGTTGCACCACGTGTGCTTGGCGTACGCCCCTCGTTATCTCGATCTTGTATCGGCGTGTTGCTTCTATCTCTGCTCCAGCTAACATCATCAAAATCTTCGGCTTGAGCTATAGCGGCTCCGAATGTACATGAAGCGGCAACAGAAAGTGATATAAGTACCCGATTTAATTTTAATTTATTTAATGTTTTCATTTTTGCTCTCTTATAGTTTTATGCTTTTTAACCAAATTATAAATAATATTAAATATTTACATTTTAGTTGGTTATCTAACTTTTTCATTTGTGTAAAAAAAGCTGACAGTCGTATTCTATTATCAAAAACAATAAATTGTGAATAGTTAAAGTCTTATATCTAACAATGTTATTAATTTGCAATGAAAAAGTTTATAAAATGTAATAAAAATACTATTGATTTTTATTTATAAAACAAAATTTGTTTTGATATGAATAATAAACTCAATTTATTACCCATACCAAAACATAAAACATTATAAGTAATGATTATTGATCTGTGCCAAATACTGGATTTTAGTATTTTTTACTAATGATATTGTTTTACAAATGGTTTTGATTTGAATAACTGTCAGCATTCATAATAGGGTTATTGCTATTAGCAAAAGTTAATTTTTCTAAAAATCAAGGTGAATAAAAAAGAAGTATTTATAATAAACCGAAAAACTTCAGGTGAGATTAGAAGTGCATTAAACACAGTTGATATCTTTCTGGCCTAATTAATCAGCATAATAAGTATTTTTTGTTACTTATTTGATTAGTAAAAGCATTTGATACTCTGTAAGTAGTGACAATAAAGAGGCAGCAAAGATTATAACAAGAATTTAGAAAAGGCATTTAACTAACAAAGCTAACTAATGCTATGAAAAAGCATTGATAACATAATGTAAAACACACTAAAGTATCAAGACTTAAATTAATCACTGATGAGTACTTAACAGTCTCGTCAGTGATTAATCGTTTGAAACTAAGGATTAACGTCCTGTTTCAAGAACCATTTCTCTCCAGTCTACAATTACACGGCCTGAACCACCGGTTAAACGATAGGCACCTGCTTTTTTGTATTGTACATTTTGTCCACCTCCTTCAAAAGTATGTGTCCAAATACGGCGACTACCTCTAAATAACTCGGCTGTTTCAATAGTGTCATCTATTGTTGTACTTGAAGTACTAGTGCGAAAGCGATACCAAGTATCTAATTCAATTTCTACTGGGCGCGTCTGTCTTGCAACATTACTATAACTATTACTATCTCTATCGCCTTGCTCATTAGATGTATCACCTTGAGCGCCAAATACGTAGTTATTACCATCACGACGAACTGAATAAATAGAAAACACGCCCACAGAACCATTTTGCTCGTCGTGTGTTTGTGCTACTGAAACTCGGTCAAAGTTAGGTTGCGCTGAGCTAATTCTAAATTCACCTGTAAAACGGTGCAAACCGCTACGATTCTCAAATCTAAACTCTTGACGATATCTTTCACCTGAAACATTCCGAGTAGTAGAAATTTCAAATCTGAAATTATCTTGATTATTGGTTGCACCACGAGCACTTGGTGTACGACCACTACCATCTTTATCTTGCTCAGGACTGTTACTTCTGTCTACTGACCAACGTACATCGTCAAAATCTTCGGCTTGCGTTGTAGCAGCTCCAAATGTACATGCAGCTGCAATTGAAGCTGATAGTAATACCCGATTTAATTTATTTAATTTATTCATTTTTGTTTCTCTTATTATTTTGCTTTTTATTAATAAACTCTTCTAATTCAATAAAAACTGTAAAGTTTACTTTTGAATTACCTATACAAATTAGCATCCATAAAAAGTGTATGAACTCATCATACCAGAGCAAAATAACTACGAAATAATGTTTAGTTACATTTAATTGCAATTACATAAAATTGTTATTTAATTGTTATAATTTTGTTATGAATTACGAATTTAATATTAGATGTTTATGATGTATGTAGAAAACAACAAATCGCTTAATTTTAATACAACTCAAAATAAACAATAAAAATTAACTCACATCACTTATTTTTTAATGCTTTAAACGAATATAAATTGATCAATTAGAATTCTTTCGGAATAAATAAAAGTTCTCGACGTCTAGAACAGTAAGTATTTATAACTCACTGATCTTCGATATTAGAATAAAAGTGTTAATGGCAAGTAGTAATGTTTTGAATCATAGCTTAGTGCTTACATTAAAAACTAAACATAAGCACAACTCAACGTTCATCTATTTATTTACTTAACACCTTATGTAAAGAAAGCCATGACTAAAATTAACAATTGCCTTCGAATGAATAAACACGAGTCAATATTAATCTCTGTTTTCAAATCGAGAAGCTGGTCCGCGCTCTGGTATAGCAACTAACTGATCTTTCATTAATTGGCACGTTGCATCTAATGTATCACCATGTGGTGTAGTAACTGATACTACGTCACCTTCAGATTTGTCTTCGCACGCTTCAAATGCTTCAGGAGGTGGTTGACGATGATTTCTTTTTTCTGCAACACTACTGGTACTAATTAATGCTATACATGCTGCGGATAACACTGTTGATATTGTTTTTATAAGGAGGGTCATAAAAAGGCCTTGTCATTAAATAAGTTTGAGTTAATTCTACGTTATAATTGTGCAAGAAAAATGCAGGAACTATGATGTATTTATGCAATTGATTATTTTATATCGACATAGAAATATGAAAACATTATGGAAAACATCAAACAAACAAGACATTTTCAAAAAAACCTTATAAATTAGCTCTTTTAGTTCACTGGCACAATTATGAAGATATTTACTAAACTATTACTCATTATGTTGGTGCTAATATCATTATTGTTCACCTGTTTGTATATATTATTACAGTGGACTTTCGACCAAGGCTTATTGGAATATATCAATAAAAAGGAAGTGAAAAGTTTAGAGCACGTATCAACAAACATAAAAAGAATTTACGCAGAAGTGAACGACCTTCATGAGTTTCAAAGAAATGAAATATGGTGGCGCACGTTATTAGATAAATCAGCTCGTAATGAAGCTTTCACTATTACAGAAGTAAAAGCTTTAGTGAATAAAAAACAAAACAATCACTTTGCTCATAAACGTTTTACAAAACCAGACCACCAAGCAAGCCATATAAATAGAAGAGGCCCACCTCCATTTCATGGTAATGCACCAAACGCTAAAGAAAGTAAGCAGCCATTGCCTCATCAGGACGAAGTGAATACGATTAGCTTAATCCAAGAGAGAAGGCCTTCTTTATTAGATGTTCATAAAACGGCTATTATTGGTCAATATAATAATAACTTTTCAACATTAGAAATTAATGTAAATGAGAAGCTTATTGGCTATTTAGCACTACCACCTAAAAAAAGGTTAACGAGTTCTTTTGATTTGGCTTTTTCAGCTAACCAACGAACAACTTGGGTAGCTATATTACTGACACTATTCATTGTTACTTTTACTGTAGTTGCTTTTTTGTCTCGGTATCTCATTATAAGAATTCAAAAGCTAGCTCAAGCAACACACCAATTAACACGTGGTAATTTAAGTATTACCTTGCCCGTAAAAGGAAAAGACGAACTAACTTCATTAGCACGAAACTTCAATGATTTAGCTAAAACATTAGCGGATAATGACAATACAAGAAAAGCATGGTTAGCAAATATTTCACATGAATTAAGAACACCTCTTGCTATTGTTAAGGGTGAAATAGAGGCACTTCAAGACGGTATAAGACCCGTAACGTTTGAGAATTTACAATCGTTAGCAGAAGAGATAAATCATTTACAAAAATTAATTAATGATTTAAACCAATTAACGAATGCTGATATAGGTGCTCTCAATTATCAAAAGTCATCTCATAATATTATTGATTTATTACAACAAAACATAGAGCGACAACGTTTATTAGTTACAGAGACTAACTTACAATTAAGTGTGACCTTGCCAAATACAAAAATGAATGCTTGGGTAGATGAAACTCGTATACATCAATTGTTTGATAACCTATTTACTAACTCAATAAAATATACCGAAGTACTTGGTGAAATAGTCATTAACGCCACCAAAGATAAGAACAATATTATTATCATATTTGAAGACTCATTTCCCACTGTACCCAATGATGTAATACATAAATTATTTGATCATTTATATAGAGTAGAAAGCTCTCGTAATCGTAAAACAGGTGGTTCCGGGTTAGGGCTAGCATTATGTTATAAAATAATAGAAGCTCATCAAGGTGAAATATCGGCTTATCAAAGTTTTCAAGGTGGTTTGGGAATAAAAATATCACTTCCTATACTATAAATACATACTACAAATTATGATTAGGGTTAAAAAGTAATGGTAAAAATTTTAGTCGTAGAAGATGAAATAAAACTCGCTAATTTGTTACATGATTATTTAATTCAAGCTGGTTTTATACCGAGCTTAATTCATGAAGGTACAGAGGTCGTTGATATAGTAAAAAATGATCCACCTGATCTTATTTTATTAGATGTTATGTTACCGGGTAAAGATGGCTTAACTATTTGTAAAGAGATACGCGCTTTTTCAAATGTACCTATTATATTAGTGACCGCAAAAGTAGAGGAAATTGATAGGCTGTTAGGGCTAGAGCTAGGAGCTGATGATTATATTTGTAAGCCTTTTTCACCGCGTGAAGTTATTGCTCGTGTAAAAAGTATTTTTCGCCGTATACATGCTAATAATTTAAATAACATAAACAACAGTAATGGTTTTAAGTTAAATGAAGATACTTACCAACTTCACTATTATGATGCTAAAGTGACCTTAACAGCAATAGAATTTAATATTTTGAAAGTATTAACTAAAGACCCTGGCAGAATATTTTCTCGCGGCCAATTAATTGAACATATTTATCAAGATCATCGCATAGTCAGTGAAAGAACCGTAGATAGTCATATTAAAAAACTGCGAAAAAAACTACATGAAGTATTACCTGACGTGGAATTTATACAATCTGTTTACAGTGTTGGCTATAAGTTTACAATTTAAAAAAGTTATCGCCTTAATTCATGCTGATAACCTATTTAGAAAGAAAAATATTATCGACTTCTTCTTTTGTTAGCTCTCTACTTTCACCTACAGTAAGGGCTTCGTCTAGTATAAGCTGTCCTATAGACTGTCGATGAAGTTGAGTTACTGGATTATCAAATTGACCAAACATGCGCTTCACTTGATGGTACTTACCTTCAGTTAAAATAACTTGCGCTTGATAGTCTGAGATTATCGTTAACTTAGCTGGTTGAGTAATTATATTTTCTTTTTTAAAATACATGCCTGCCGCAAACGCCTCAATATAATCAGTAGTTAATTGATTTGCTAATGTGACTTGATAACATTTTTCAACTAAATAATCTGGTGATGATAGTTTTTTAGACCAACGACTATCATTCGTTAATAGCATGAGTCCTGACGTATTTAAATCAAGCCTACCTGCATAGTGAAGCTCATGCTTTTTAGGGTGCTGAAGAATATCAATAACGGTTTCATATTCTTCAAGTATGGTAGGATCTTCTTTACGTAACTGCTCATTAACATTCCCCCTTTTCGTTGAACTCACGATGCCAACAGGTTTGTGCAACATAATATAAATGGGTTTGTTTTCTTGTAATACCTTCCCTTCATAAACAATATAAGAAAACTTATGAACAATATCATCAACATTCGCTACAACGAGCCCATCAACCAATACTTTTTTTTGTGCGAGTAATAATTTAATCGCTTTTCGATTAATATTTAGTTTCTGGCTAAGAAACTTATCTAAACGTTGATGACTAATGGTCATAATATAAAAACATACCGTACTAATAATTAATAAAAAGATGTAGGAATTATTTAAGTTACATGCAATAAATAAAAAATAGATATTAAAAATAGATATAAAAAAAGCAGCTTCAATTTAGGCTGCTTTGAATAAAAGAATAATGAAATAGAACCTTAAACAAATATTTCCATTTCTTCACCAATTTTCTTGCGCATTTCCATCAACTTCATTGCTGTTTCATGTTGCTTAATGTCATCTTCAGTTTCAGGTATCCACTCAGGAATACTAACCTTTTGACCATTCGCATCAACAGCAACCATAATCACAATACAATGTGTTGTTTTGCGACGATTTAGCGATTTAGGATCACATGCAATAACTTCTATCGCGATATGCATTGATGAAGTTCCAGTAAAAACAACTTTAGCAGTTACTTCAACTAAACTACCTACATGAATAGGCGCAACAAAACGAATACCACCAGCGTAGGCCGTCACACAGTATTTACCACTCCAACCAGCAGAACAAGCATAAGCGGCTAAATCGATCCACTTCATTACTGCACCACCATGCACTTTACCGCCAAAGTTTACATCTTGTGGTTCTGCTAAAAATCGAAGGGTGATGTCTCTTTGTGGTTTACTCATAAAATTTCCTTAGTGGTGTCATCGTTACTTTCATTAAGAAGTTCAGCTTGTGCTGCTATTTTTGCACGTTCAGCTTTCGATATATATCGAGGCTTATTACTTGGGTGCAATTTTGCATTCGCTTTTTTCATTTTATTTTTTAACGTTTCGTTAATTTTCTTTTTACGGTTCATTTGCTCAATTACACTGGTTAAATCCAGTTAATAATTATTGTTTAATCCTTATTAACTGAAGAAAATATGACAACACATTATAAAATAATAACGTCTAATATAAGAATAATACTCTTATAGGTTATTATTTATCAATATTACTTTCATCTTCTTGATCTATAAAATCTTGATACTCGCCAGCAAACCACTCAGCAATTTTTTCTGTTGCTTGTGGAACACCTTTCTTTTTCAGTGATGAAAATGCTTGAACGGTGACATCTCCATTTAATAACGATAACTCTTTCTTTACCTTTAATACTACTGTTGCAACTTGACCCTGAGATAACTTATCAGATTTAGTCAATAAGGTTAATACTGGTATTTCACTTTCAACAGCCCAAACAATTAAATCTTTATCAAGATCTTTTAATGGATGACGAATGTCCATTAAAACAACAATACCTTTAAGACTTTTACGCTCTTGTAAGTACTCTCCTAATGCTTTTTGCCATTTCTTTTTCATTTCTAATGGCACTTTTGCAAAACCATAACCGGGTAAATCGATTAAACGCTTCCCTTCTTCCACCTCAAACACATTCAATAATTGTGTACGGCCGGGGGTTTTACTCGTGCGTGCTAAACTTTTTTGTAAGGTTAGCGTATTTAATGCACTTGATTTACCTGCATTTGAACGCCCAGCAAACGCAACCTCAATACCTGCATCAGCGGGTAATTTTCTTATATCTGGCGCGCTTATTACAAAACGAGCTTTATTCAAATTAATAGATGGAGTAGACAAAAAAACAATCTCACAAACAAACGTAATATCATTATACCTTCTTTCTGACGAAACAGGAAAATGTCACTTGCTTTTACGACTTTTTTTATGAGGTTGTTACGATTAAACATAAATAGTGTAAGATAGTTAATGACTTAATAATAGAAATTTAACGAATAGACTATATACCATGAAAAAAATAATGTTATCTCTAGTGTTTG
>JALZUE010000054.1 GCA_023301705.1 Alteromonadaceae bacterium
GGAGTTCCCATGTGAGAGTAGGTCATCGCTAGACTTCTCATTAGGTCGTTCGATGTCATCTATGACACCACGACATATGTACATTCGTGTACATCAAAATCCCATCACGTTGTGATGGGATTTTTGCTATCTGGAATTTTAAAAGTCGTATATTCCATTTCTATATAAACTAACCTCAGAACTACCAAAAGGGACTTTAAGCATTAATGGCACTAAAAAATGCTTTTACTAACGGTTGTTCACGTTGTTGATTTAAACAACATATACCTAAATCAAATGGCTCTATATCACCGACATTCTCTAAAAATTCTACTCTATTTTTTACTGGGCTATTTTCCACGACAACTTTAGGTACAATTCCAACACCACAACCTAACGCTACCATACTAACTAATGCTTCATGCCCTGAGACGGTAGCGTAGATATTTGCTTTGCCTTGTTGCTTTTTACGAAACCAATAGTTAAAGCGTGATCTGGCAGGCCCATGCTCAGGTAATATTATTGGGATGTCGCTCCAAGCAAGAATTTCTTGTTGCAGTTGTTTTTGTACATTACAAGCCATAGTTGGTGCTATCACTGTTAATGGAATACTTGCTAAATGTTGAAAATATAACATACGAGATAAATCATCGGGTTTCGCTGCAATAGCAAAATCAACAAGGTTTTGTTGTACTTGTTCTATTGCATCTGAAGCATCACCCGTTGTTAGCATAATTTCTACTAGTGGGTATTGTTGACGAAAACGTTCTAGTAATGGTGGTAGGTGACTATAAGCCGCGGTGACTGAGCAATATATACGTAACTTACCTGTTAATTCGGCATGCTTTTGATTTAATGAGAGCTTCAGTGCAGAAAATTGTTCTACCTGTTGTTCAGCATAAGTTTGAAAACGTTTACCTGCATCAGTAAGTACTACGCTACGGTTATCACGTAATAACAACGAATAGCCAACTTCTTCCTCTATCCGTTTGATGATTCTACTTAGGGTTGATGGGCTAACATGGAACGCTTTTGCACTTTGAGTAAAGTGTAAACTGGTACTTAGGTGGATAAATATTTTTAATGATTTTAAATCCATATCAGCCTCTTAAATAGCACAATGGTGAGTGTTGCATAAAATGAAATACTATAGTGCAAATATATCATTTTAAGCAACACTAGTACTAGTGTAATATCTCGCCACTGTCGGTAAAACTGACAAAATATTTTATAGAAACTATTTTATTTAGCTACGCGATTAATGCGTATCTATTACTCGGAGAATAAAATGTCTAATTATTTTAATACATTAAGCTTACGTGAAAAATTAGAGCAACTTGCTCAATGTCGTTTCATGAAGCGTGAAGAATTCGCAGACGGTTGTAACTTCCTTAAAGGTTGGAACATTGTAATCGTTGGTTGTGGTGCTCAAGGTTTAAACCAAGGTTTAAACATGCGCGATTCAGGTTTAAACATTTCTTATGCTTTACGTGAAGCTGCAATTGCTGAAAAGCGTCAGTCTTTTCAATGGGCTTCAGAAAATGGTTTCACAGTTGGTACATACGAAGAATTAATTCCTACTGCTGATTTAGTATTAAACCTTACTCCTGATAAGCAACATACTTCAGCTGTTTCAGCTGTTATGCCGCTTATGAAAGAAGGTTCTTCTTTAGCTTACTCTCACGGTTTCAACATTGTTGAAGAAGGTATGCAAATTCGTAAAGACATTACAGTTGTAATGGTTGCTCCTAAGTGTCCAGGTACTGAAGTACGTGAAGAATACAAACGTGGTTTTGGTGTTCCTACACTAATCGCTGTTCACCCTGAGAATGATCCTCAAGGTAACGGTTGGGCAATTGCTAAAGCATATGCTTCTGCAACTGGTGGTGATCGCGCTGGTGTTTTACAGTCTTCATTCATTGCTGAAGTTAAATCTGACCTTATGGGTGAGCAAACTATTCTTTGTGGTATGTTACAAACAGCTGCAATTTTAGGTCACAAGCAATTATTAGCTCAAGGTATTGATGCTGGTTATGCACGTAAGTTATTACAATATGGTATTGAAGGCGTTACTGAAGGCTTAAAATACGGCGGTATCACTAACATGATGGACCGTTTATCAAACCCTGCTAAAATCAAAGCGTTTGATATGTCTTTAGAATTAAAAGAAATTTTACGTCCTTTATTCCAAAAGCACATGGATGACATTATTGAAGGTCGTTTTTCTGCTGGTATGATGGCTGACTGGGACAACGGTGATGCTAACTTACTTAAATGGCGTGAAGAAACTTCTGAAACTTCTTTCGAGCAAGCTCCAGAATGTGATACAGATATTTCTGAACAAGAATACTACGATAAAGGTATATTCTTAGTTGCTATGGTTAAAGCTGGTGTTGAATTAGCGTTTGATGCAATGGTTGACTCAGGTATTATCAATGCTTCTGCATACTACGAATCACTTCATGAAACTCCGTTAATTGCGAACACAATCGCACGTAACATGTTATACGAAATGAACGTTGTTATTTCAGATACAGCTGAATACGGTAACTACTTATTCGCACATGCTGCAGTACCTCTTCTTGAAGAATACGCAAGCAAGTTAACACTTGAAGAATTAGGCGAAGGCTTAAAAGAGACTTCAAACGGTGTTGATAACAAGCGTTTAATTGAAGTTAACGAAGAAATTCGCAGCCATGGCGTTGAAGTTATTGGTAAAGAATTACGTGGCTACATGACAGACATGAAG
>JALZUE010000055.1 GCA_023301705.1 Alteromonadaceae bacterium
TCTTTAATCCGTAGCGTGGGAAAACTTATTTACCACGCCGTACAGTCGCTAAATTCACGACCAAGTTCGTTATTAAAACCTCGGTAGTAATATTATGATGAAATAAAAATCAATTTTCAAGTGGCATTTATAAGACAATGTCTATTTTCGTGGATTTATGAGGTCCTTTGGGCGTTCTTATTTTGGACGTTTTAAGCCTCTGCCTAATGTCTCCTTCCGCCACTGCCGTGGCCTAATCCAACTAAAATCGGTGATGACGAAAAGGGGTCTATATTCAAGTAAGCCCCATCATTACAAGGCTCGTCCTTGTAATCCATCTCCTGCACCTTAACGCAATGAGCCATGTATCCGTTGAAACACCTCATGATGGATTGCAAGAACAAGTCTTGCAATGACGGTGTTACTTTAGAACCCGTTAATCCCCATAGTGGACCTTAGCTGAACGGTTAACTCAAAGCGATCTGGCTTGTAACACTTAAGTCTTTTTCGGATTCTAGTGAGCTCGCTATTTGAATAGATAAAGACTTAAAGATTACCATACCTTCAAGGACTGTTTCTTCTTTAGGTAGCTCATCATGGTTAGTTTGAATTAATATGGACTTTTTAGACTTTTTCGATTTCATAGCTTTTGCTAACAATGAGACTGCATCACGAAGCCGCTCATTTGGTTTTTGAACTCGCACTAATACGGGGGAATCTTTGTAACTATTGACTAAAATAGCATCAACTCCTTTGTTTCGCTGGACAGCATTATATTCTAATCCAGATAGGAGGGATAAGGCTTCTTTGTCCTTATTTACGTATGACCTTCTTCCTTTTTTGAGTAAGTTTGATTCTGTTTTTACAGGATTCGAAATCCTTCTTTCAGACAATTGGACTGCCTCTATAGACTGATCAATTCCTATAAAGTTTCTGTTTAGTAACTTAGCGGCGACGCATGTCGTTCCACTCCCACAAAAAGGGTCTAAAACTAAGTCTTCTTCATTAGTTGTAAGTTTTATTATTCTTTCCAAAAGAATTAGAGGTTTTTGTGTTGGATAGCCTACACGCTCTTTAGCTTTGGGGTTAAGATAGGGTATGTCCCAAACATCATTAAGAGGAACACCCTTCTTTTGCCCGCTATATTTGACCTCACCTGCATCGTTTTTGTCATATACAGATTTGTTATGTTTATCTCGCGTTCTGCGTTGTAATATTTGATCTACATTTGTAGTTTCTGAATACGCTGTATAAATAGTATTAAACTTAAAGCTCTTACTCTTTGAATAAAAATAGATATTTTGGTGACTTGCTAACAGGCCTTTTTTTGAGTTTGACCAACGCTTATAGCTCCAAATTATTTCTGACTGAAAATTTTCAGCACCAAAAACGTTATCTAAAATTGCCCGAATTATATGCTCAGCACTTTTATCACAATGGACAAATATTGACCCGTCTTCTTTCAGGAGGTCTTTCATTGCCTCAATTCTAGTTTTTAAAAATTTAGCATACCCTGTATCGCTTTCCCAAAAGTCCTCAAAACTAAAAACTTTAGTGCGTTCGCTATTTGAAAGGGTGTGTTCTTTTTTTGTAAAAAAAGGTGGGTCGAGATATATTAGGTCAACAGAGCATTTTTCAATAAGCTTCATTTTTTCCAAACAGTCACCTGCGATAATTTTATTAATCATTAGAACTCTCAGCATCTTTTGCATCTGCAATTTCTGTAAGAATTGCTTTTAAATCATAGCCACTAACTTTTTTCAAATAGTCCCAAGCATCATCACCAGCGTAATACTCGCCGCCAACCCCAGCATAAACCGTCTTAAGTGTTTCTTGAATTTTAATAGCCTGTTCTCTTAGCGGATAATAAAACATAACTCTAACTGGTGTGTGGCCATGATCTTTTATGACCTTAACTCTTGTGTGCTCCTTCATGATGTGGTCTCCATCAGTTGTGGCGTCGCGCCACTTTAACTCAACTGCGTCATTACCATTTAAAAAATCAATTTCAAAAGTCTTAGGCTTTTTTCCGTCCGTATTCTCAACTCTAGTTTTTCCGCCATTGCTATTCGCAAAAAACATACACATTGTTGCTGCTTCTTCGAGAAATGATCCTGCATACTTGTATAAGAAACGACCTGTGTTCTGATATATATCGATAAGGGATCCTTCTTCGAATGGAACTCCTAAGACTCTGTATATCAGATAGTGAGAATTATCATCTCCCTTCATTTCTAACTTGCGCTCGTTGACCTTTTCATCCAAATTTGAAGCATACTCATCAGAAATATTTCGTATTTTTATTTTTAAGAATTCCAAGCCTCGGCCTGATTTAATTGCCTCATCTATTTCAGCCCTTTCATAGTCATGTACTTCCTTAACTAGCTCAGCTTTTTTCTTCTTATCAGTACTAATCCCAATACTTTTGCAGTATAAATCAAGTTCAGGTTTTTTTAATTTTTCTACTTTCATGAGTTAGCCCTAACGCTTTGATTCGTTGTTTGTTTGAGTTTAGGCTCTTTTCTGTACTTCTTCACCTATTGAATCCTGAAAGCTCCTCATGTGGTTTACGCTCACCTAATGTCTACTTTCCCCCAAAGTTGCCTAAGCCACTGCAGTGACTTTCCCGACTAAAATCGATTCATCCTAGTCGTATTGGGCATCGATTTTAGGTTGACGCCTAGCGTCTTCATAAGCTCCCTAGCGCTCTTTTTTGACCAAAATTCTTTTATAAGTGACTTGCTCCTCTTTGCTAAGGCGCTTAAAGGCGTTTATGGCTAAATTCTCTCCTAAGATCGAACATAAATCCCAGATGATCGCGCATCTTGCTGCGGGCTCTAAGCCCA
>JALZUE010000056.1 GCA_023301705.1 Alteromonadaceae bacterium
GATGAAATGGTGCACGTTGCAAAAGAAATGCAACGACAATACTTTGATTTACCGTTGTTAATTGGTGGTGCAACCACATCAAAAGCTCATACTGCAGTTAAAATTGAACAAAACTATGATCACCCTGTAATTTATGTACCTAACGCTTCACGTTCTGTATCGGTAGTAAGTTCGCTATTGTCTGATGAGTTACGCCCAGCATTTTTAGAACGACAAGCGAAAGAATACGACAAAGTGCGCGAGCAACATGCACGTAAAGGACCTCGCTCAACTATTGTGTCGATAGAAGAAGCACGTAAAAATGCCTACCCGTTAAACTTTAATGACTACACACCAACAACACCTAAAGATTTAGGTGTGACTGTTGTTGAAGATTTAGATTTAAATATTGTGCGAAATTACATTGATTGGACACCATTCTTCATGACTTGGCAGTTATCAGGTAAATATCCAAAAATACTTGAACATGAATTAGTAGGAAGAGAAGCGCAAAGTTTATTTAATGATGCGAATGCAATATTAGACGATGTTATTAAACGTGGCGCATTAAAAGCTAAAGCAGTGATTGGTTTATTTCCTGCTGTTCGTCAAGGTGATGATGTAATGCTTTTCGCTGATGATGAACGTAATGAAGAGCTAATGCGTATACATCAATTACGTCAGCAAGGTAAAAAACCATCAGGCCAATATAACCGTTGTTTAGCTGACTATATTGCAGACGAAGCGTCAGGCGTTAAAGATTATATGGGCGCTTTTGCTGTTTCAGCTGGTTTTGGTTGTGATGAGTTAGTAGCAGAGTTTGATGCTAAGCACGATGATTATAACAGCATTTTAATGAAAGCAGTTGCCGACCGTTTAGCTGAAGCATCAGCCGAATATATGCATGAGCGTGTTCGTAAAGAATACTGGGGCTTCGCAAAAGATGAAGTATTAGATAATGAAGCGTTAATACGTGAATCTTATCAAGGTATTCGTCCTGCGCCAGGTTACCCTGCATGCCCTGAACATACAGAAAAGGGCTTGTTATGGGACTTACTCGATGTTGAAAACAATATTGGTATGGAATTAACGTCTAGCTATGCAATGTGGCCAGGTGCGGCGGTAAGTGGTTTTTACTTTGCTCACCCTGACAGTAAATATTTCGCTGTTGCTAAAATAGATAAAGATCAAGTGACTGATTATGCCCAGCGTAAAGGAATGACACAAGAAGATGCGGAACGTTGGTTATCGCCTAACTTAGAAGATTAATATTTAAATGTTAATTCTAATGTTAGCTCTGGGTATGATTATCTAGGTTATTAGTTTTACAAATATTGATATAAGCCACTAATGAATGTTTAAACACTCATTAGTGGCTTTTTATTTTCTAGCTTTATTTATTTCATTCGTGTATTAATACAAATTTTATCTATGAAATATTAAGCATTACAATAGGTGCTACAATAAGTATTAAGCTAAGCTTTTTAATACGTTAATGACTTCGCTAGGGTCTTGTCTTAAGGTGTAATCAGTATCAACAAATGCACTTGCAATACTACCATCTTGCGCGATAACAAATGTTGCGGCTAATGGTAAATCAAATTGTCCTGTACCATTATGTGCTTCAACATCAATACCAAACGATAAATATACCGGACGCAGCTCTTCAGGCAAGGTAAATACTAAACCTAACTCTTTAGCATATTCTGCATTTTTATCACTAAGTACATCAAATGCTAAAGTGTTTTTTTCTTTAGTCGATAAAGAAGCATCAGGTAATTCAGGTGTTATAGCAACTAAATTTGCGCCTAATGCATTAATTTCAGCTAATGACTTTTCAAATGCAACTAACTCTAAATTACAGTACGGGCACCATCCACCTCGGTAGAAAACAACCACTAAAGGACCCTTTTCCAGTAGTTGTGGTAGCTCTATATAGTCACCATTATGATTAGGTAGAGCAAAAGGTGTTAGTTTATTACCTATTTTGGGAGCTTTTTGCTTAATGCCAGTATTTTCTAGTGTTTGTGTGGCTTGCGCCATTAATGCTTGAATATCTTTTGGTGCGTTTTCTAAAAAACCTTTTTTAAATTCAGCTAATTGTTCTGTTAATGACATGTGTTGTTCCTTAAGGTGACAAATAAAAGTTGTGAGAAAGTAATATTGCTTTATTCAATCATAGCTGAAAGATTGCTTCAATTAAGGTTTTAAAAAAAAGAGTAGAAATAACAAGCAATTTGTTACAAGATGTTTATCTCTATTATTGAGGGTTTTTAATCACTATGGCTAAAATACAATACGACAGGTTAAATGTTTTAACTCAAACCATGAACTTATTTTGGCAAAGTGGTTATCATGCCACGTCAATGCAAGCGTTGTTCACAGTAACCGGGCTAAAGCCAGGTAGTGTTTATTTAGCCTTTGGTAATAAAGAAAGTTTATTTAAAATGTCTGTAGAGCATTATACGAATAATGCTGTGGCTGAATTAAATCGTATTTTTAGTGAAGCTGACTCTGTGGGTGAAGCTATTAGCTTATTGTTAACTTCATTTGTCACTAATATTAATACTGAGGATTATGTTGGCTGTTTTTTGGTTAAAAGTCAGCTTGAATTAAGCAATGATTGTGAACTAAAAGCTTATGTTCAACAACAGCTTAAGCGTATTGAGCAGGTTTACGAGGTGAACTTATTAAGTTTATATGAAGAGAAAGACGCGAAAGAAAAAGCAACGTCTATTATGCTACATATGTTTGGTATTTGTGTTTATGGTTACCATAGTAAAAATCAAAACATATTAATGAATACATTACATGCTAGTTTACCATGGTTACCTTGGCATCAAGAGTAATGTACTCATTTTTACAACGAAAGTTATAAAGCTAAAAACTTTATATGAACAGCAAATCTTAGTATTTAACTATAAACTTTCTTCGAAGTTGGCTAGTACGGTAAATAGCTTTTCTATTTTTTTCACTAAAGACACTAATAATTCATGACTTTTGTTGCCTTGCCATTGTAATAAGTTATCTGCAATTTCTTCTACGTAAGGTTGAAAGGTATCGGCTGAAGATACAAAACCTGCATCTTTAGGAAATATCGCTTTAAATCCTGCTTTCTTTTTTTCTCTTAAATCACTTAATGTTGCATCTGCAGCTAACGACTTCTTTAAAATAATTGATATGTTCTCAATTAATTGCTGCTCAATTGCTTTACTCATAATACTGCCTGTTATTAGTGGTCATTATCATTTGTTGATAAATATTGATATGTAAATTAAAAGAGCGGCTCTTAATTTACATTTTTTATAGCGGTATTATGTCAAATTTAATGGTGTTTTGTTAGCTTCCCCAGCAATTTCTCTAACTAATTTAGGCACTAAATAACCTGAGAGGTTGGCCATAAGTTCTTGATAAATTTGTTTGGCAGTATTTTCACTAATATCAAAATGAGCCGCGCCTTGGACTTTATCTAACACATGTAAATAATATGGCTGTATGCCATTATCAAAAAGCTTTTCAGATAAAGCGGCTAATGTGTCGGCATCATCATTAACGCCTTTTAATAAAACACTTTGGTTGTATAAACGAATATTATGTTGAATCAGTGGTGTTATGACGTTAATCAATGCGTTATCAATTTCGTTTGCATGGTTAATGTGTAATACCATCGAACAAACTAAGCGACTACTAGCAAGAGTATTGACCAGCGCTCTAGTTATGCGGTTAGGAATAACGACCGGTAAACGAGTATGTATTCTAAGGCGTTTAATATGCGAAATAGCCTCAACTTTTTTAACTAACCAATCAATGTGTTCATCATTCGCCATTAGTGGGTCTCCACCACTAAAAATAACTTCCGTTATTTCTGTATGAGCAGCTATATAATTTAATGCGGGCTGCCACCTTGCTTTGTTCGGGCTATTATCAACATAAGGGAAATGCCGGCGAAAACAGTAGCGACAATTCACTGCGCAACCCGCTTTTACTATCATTAACACTCTATTTTTGTATTTATGTAATAGACCTTCTGCAACCGTGTCATGCTCTTCTAGTGGGTCTGTCAAATAACCATTAGAGTCAGAGAATTCTTCATTTAATGGCATTACTTGTTTTAACAATGGATCGTGAATATTGCCCTTTACCATTTTCTGTATAAAAGGCACTGGAACACGAACAGGAAAAAGCTTACGAGCTTCAAAATGCTGAGCATATTCACTTGGATCTATTTCAAGCATTTCGAGTAACTTTTTCGGATCAGTGACAACATTTGCTAATTCTTTTTGCCATGAAGCGTGTAATTGAACGAGGTTTTGAGGTATTATCTTCGTCATTATTTTTTAATTCTCTGCGTATTAAGAGCACAATATATGGCAACTTTCAGTACAAACCAATTTAAAGCCGGGCTTAAGATAATGCTTGACGGCGAACCTTGCAACATTCTTGAGAACGAATTAGTAAAACCAGGTAAAGGACAAGCATTTAATCGTGTTAAAATCCGTAAGTTAATTTCAGGAAAAGTCTTAGAAAAAACATTTAAATCAGGTGAAAGCGTTGATGGTGCAGATGTTATGGATACTGAATTAGCGTATTTATACGCTGATGGTGAGTTTTGGCATTTTATGAATAACGACACTTTCGAGCAAATTGCAGCTGATGAAAAGGCCGTAGCAGATAATGTTAAATGGCTAGCTGAAAGCGATATTTGTACTATTACTCTGTGGAATGATTCTCCTATATCTGTAACGCCGCCAAATTTTGTTGAACTAGAAGTTGTAGAAACAGATCCTGGTTTAAAAGGTGACACCGCAGGTACTGGTGGTAAACCAGCAACATTATCAACAGGTGCTGTTGTACGTGTACCATTATTTATTCAAATTGGTGAAGTTGTTAAAGTAGATACACGTGTTGGCGAATATGTATCAAGAGCTGCTAAATAGCAGCCATATATATCGACATCGAAAGGTACATAACGAAAAGGCTGTATAAGTGATTATACGGCCTTTTTTTGTTGTATATTGATGTGTAGTTAAGACAAATTAGCCTTCTATAATTTGAACTCTTGTACTGAGTTTTGTAACTCCTCAGATAAACGAGCAACTTCAGAGCTTGCATCTGCTGTTTGTTTAGCACCTAAGGTTGTTTGTTCTGCAATGCCAACAATTGATTCTAAGTTTTCACTAATTTCTTTGGCTACAGTACTTTGTTCATTAGCGGCAGTTGCAATTTGAGAACTACGATCATACGCTTCATGAACTGCATGAGTTATAGTATCTAGTGCCTTATTTGCTAAATCGCTTTGTTCAACACAATCGGTTGCTTGAGATTTACCTTTATCCATTACAGATACAGCCTTTTCAGCACCTGCTTGCAATACTTCAATCATTTTTTGAATCTCTTGTGTTGATTCTTGAGTACGACTTGCTAGTGTTCGAACTTCATCAGCAACAACCGAGAAGCCTCTACCTTGCTCTCCAGCTCTTGCTGCTTCAATTGCAGCGTTTAATGCTAATAAGTTAGTTTGTTCAGCAATACCTCTGATTACATCAAGTATGGTTCCTATAGATGAGCTATCTTGCTGTAGTTGTTCGATTACATGGGCAGCAGAGTCTACTTCAGTTGCTAGTAATTCTATTGTTTCTTTAGTCTTTTCAGAAATAACTTTAACACGCTCAGCTTCATCGTCTGCTTGTTGTATGTCAGCTAGCGCATCGTTAACACTTGATAATACCTCTTGTGAGGTGCTACTCATTTGTGTTGTTGCAGAAGCTGCTTGCTCAACTTGATTACGTTGTTGTTCAATAGATGCCGTACTTTGTAGGGTAATTGTGGATGTTTGCTCTGCCGCTGCTGCTAATTGAACTGAGCGACTTACAATACCTTGAATGAGCTCTCTCAGACTATCAATTACTTTATTACAATTATTGGATAACAAGGCAAACTCGTCTTTACCAGAATCATCAAGTTTTTTCGACAAGTCACCAGAGGCAACAATATTTAATATTTTATTAACTCTTGCAAGAGGTCTAGTAATACTTCTTAGTGTAACTATTGTGATTAAACAGGCGATAATCGCTGAAATACTTAATATCATCCATGTTTCTGTACGACTTGATGTAATTGAATTTTTTACGGCCAATGAAGCGTTGTTGGTTTTTTCATCAGCTAATTTAACTTGTGTAGAAAGCACAACGTTGGCAGATAATACGTTTAATTCTACTTGTTCAAGATTTTCTTTTGCTAATTTGTAAGCTTCAAGTTGTTGTGCTTTTATATCAATGATAGTGGTAAATAATGTTTCAATGTTTTCTAATGCACCTATTAAGTCACTTGAAATATAGTCGGTATCATCTGCGTTATATTGAACAAGTTCATTATTGATTTGTTTCGTTAAGTTTTTAATGCCAATAATACTATTGGTTATATCATTTTCAATGAAATGGGCATTTTGTTGATCTAATGTATCGCGGTATTCAAAGGCAGAGCTAACAACTGAGTTTAGGTAAAACTCTATTTCTTCTCCTAAACTGACCGCTTTTTGTAATAAAGTATCAGCAAGTTCATGGTCTGCTAAATCAAGCATAAGTGTTGCAGCATCATCTGCTTTTTCTTCTATAATATCGATCTGATCCAATAACTTTTCTGTTAATGTTATTGTCTGTTGTCTGTTGTAAAACACACCTTCAATTGTTTTTATTAGGCGACTATGAATCTTTGTGATTTGATTGAGGTTATCAGTTGCTTTCTTATCATCTGAAATAATAAGCTGTAAATTTTCCATTTCTGTTACGAAAGCTTTATCTATCGAAAGATATTTTTCTTTAAATAAACTTAATTCATCGGTGTCTGTTTGATAAAAAGCTTGTAGTGTGATGTTGTTCGTTTGAAATAATTTATTAGCTAGACCGTTACTTGTTTTTAAGGTGGGAATTGCTTTTTCACTTTGCTCTACTAAAGAGCTGCTAATCGCATTTAAATTGTTAAATGAAAACACACTGGTTACTATTAACAAGCAAAATAGAATTGAAAATCCGCTAGTAATTTTCATCGCTACAGTTAAGTTCATATTGTCCCCGCTAACCATCTATTAGAAGATGCTTTATTATATTTATATTTTTTAATACATTATTGATTTTAGTATAGGACACTTTATCAATAAGCCAATAAAAGTTATTGATATAATACTTTTCGAAAACCTTGTTTTTATTAGATTAATTTAAATATTGGTAAGAGATATAGAAGTAAGGATATGTTTTTATTGCTTTATATGTGCTTGTTCTTCAAATAGCTTTTTATCCTCCCATCGCATCATTGTTAATGTATTACCCCATACGCAACCTGTATCTAGTGCATGAATATTATCTGTTGAACATTCACCTAGTAATGATGCCCAATGTCCAAACAGCCAGTGTTGTTCAGTCAATTGATTAGGAAATAAAAACCAAGCTTGTAAGTTTGTAGGGGAGTCTTTAATTTGTTGTTTAGCGGTAAACTCTAAAGAGCCGTCTAAGTGACAATAACGCATTCTTGTAAATGCATTAATACTAAATCTAAATCTATCTTTATCATTGTTTACATCTAACCAACTATTAGGCGTTTCGCCATACATATGGGTTAACCATTCGATTATATTACTTGATTGTAGCTTTTGTTGAATAAATTCGGCAGCATCAATTGCTTCTGTTATATTCCATTGAGGTGATAAACCTGCATGCGATAAAAAGCCTTTTTTATCGGGAGTTTGTAATAATAAAGGTTTAGTTCTTAACCAAGAAATTAGTTCAGGCAGATCGGCTGCATTTAATAAAGGGGAAAGGAGTTCTGAAGGTTTAGCTTTTTTTAAGCCATAGTATATAGAGAGTAAATGTATGTCGTGGTTACCTAAGACCATATCAAATGCACCACCTAAACTTTTAAGGTAACGCATGGTTTCCAAAGATTTAGGGCCTCTAGCAACAATATCACCTAACGCCCACAGTTTATCTGTTTTTGGGTTAAAGTTTACTTGAATAAGTAAGGCTTTTAATTCGTCAAAACAGCCTTGTATATCACCAACTATATATAAGGCCATAATGACTTGCCATTTAAGATGAAAAACTAATGAAAAATATTGGGTTTAGCTAAGGTAAATACAGGTATGTTAGCTTTTACTTTATTACCATTACTCGTTTCAAAAACATAAAACCCTTGCATAGTGCCTACAGGTGTTTTAAAGGCACAACCGCTAGTGTAAGTGTACGATTTTTTAGGTGCAAGGTGTGGTTGCTGTCCGACAACGCCTTCTCCTTGTACATTTGTTTCATCACCATTGGCATCTGTGATCAACCATGAACGCTCAAGTAATTGAACATTTTCGTCAGTTGTGTTTTCGATTGTGATGGTGTAACTGTATATATACTGCTCATTTTCTATCGATTGCTCAGTTAGGTACTGTGTTTTAATAGAGACTTTAATATCGTTATTATATTCAATCATATTGTTATGTTTCTGCGGGTAAAGTGGCAATAAAGTTGGCTACGCGAATATAATCATTTACTGATAAATTTTCAGGGCGTAAACTTGGATCAATAGATAAACTTTCTAGTTGCTCAACCGTTAATAGTTTTTTAAAGCTATTTCTAATAGTTTTTCTACGCTGATTAAAAGCTGTAATACAAACTGTATTTAATATATTGATGTCACTGACAGGGTTTTTAATTTCTTTATGAGGGATTAGCCTAACAATAGCTGAATCAACTTTTGGTGCTGGTTTAAAAGCTTCAGGGCCTATTTCCATTACAGGAATAACCTGACACTGGTACTGAGTCATAATACTTAAACGACCATAAGTTTTACAATCTGGACCAGCGGCCATACGTTCAACAACTTCTTTTTGTAACATAAAGTGCATATCTTGCACTTTATCTTTAAATGTTAATAAATGAAAAATAAGCGGAGTTGAAATGTTATAAGGCAAGTTACCAAAGATACGTAATGGTTTTTCTGGTGATGACAATTCACCAAAATCAAACTTTAACGCATCAATTTCATGAATCGTTAAATGCGGAGCAAGGAAAGGATGGTGACGCAAACGTTTTGCTAAATCACGGTCTAACTCTATTACTGACAAATGACCTGCACGTTCTACTACAGGTTCGGTTAAAGCGCCAAGGCCAGGCCCAATTTCTACTAAGTTTTCATTAGGTTCGGGGTTAATCGCATCAACAATACGACTAATAACAGAATCATTATGAAGGAAGTTTTGACCAAATCTTTTTTTTGCTTGATGACCTAAGTGACTGCTTTTACTCATGATTTATTATTACTTAATTCTATTGCAGAAGACATTGCTTCTAAAAAACTGCCGGAATCGGCTTTACCTGTACCAGCAAGCTCTAGTGCCGTGCCATGATCAACAGATGTTCGAATAAACGGTAAACCTAACGTTATATTTACAGATGAACCAAAGCCTTTATACTTTAATACAGGCAAACCTTGGTCGTGATACATGGCTAATACAACATCAGCATCTTTTAAATACTTTTCTTGAAAAATAGTATCACCAGGCAATGGACCAATAATATTGATGCCTTCTTCACGTAAGGTATTAAAAGCTGGGATAATAGTATCTAGCTCTTCTCTTCCTAAATGACCGTCTTCGCCCGCATGAGGGTTTAAACCACAAGCGTAAATTTTAGGGTTTGCGATACCAAATTTTCTTACTAAATCGTTGTGTAATATACGTGTTACCTTTTGTAAACGTTCAGTCGTAATTGCTTTTGATACATATGCTAACGGAATATGAGTAGTAACAAGTGCTACTCTTAAGCCTTTAGTTGCTAGCATCATAACCACATCAGAGCAGTTTGCTTGATGTGCAAAAAACTCAGTATGGCCACTAAAGGCAATACCAGATTTATTGATTAGCCCTTTGTGAACAGGCCCTGTAACAATGGCATCAAACTCACCCGAAATGTTTTTTTCACTTGCGATACGAAGTGTATCTACAACATAAGCACCATTTTCAGTATTTAATTGACCTGCACAACAAGTGTCGTTTAATTCAACGGGTAAAATAGTTAACGTACCGGCTTTTTGAGGTTTAGCAGGTTTGTTTACATCATAGTCAATCAATACTATTGGCAAGCTAAGCTGTTTTGCTCGCTCTTCGATTAATACTTTTGAAGCAATAATAACTATTTCTACAGGCCAGTCTTGTTGAGCTATTGCTAGTACTAAATCAGGACCAATACCTGCTGGTTCACCCGGGGTTATTGCTATGCGCTTTGTCATTAAATATCGCCTAAGTCGAAAATTTCTACGTATGCTTGATCTCTAGACTCTTTTAACCAACGTTCAGCTTCTGCAGCAAATTTACGTTGATAAATAATTTGGTAAGCATTGTTTTCATCGGCTTTATCAGTAGCGTCGAGTATTCTTCTTCCTGTTAATTGGGCAATATGCCAACCAAAAGAAGATCTAAAAGGAGTTGTATATTCATCAACATTTATTGCTGCAAGAGCATCTCTGAACGCTGGGTCATAATTGTTTGGATCACTCCAACCTAATTCACCACCTTTAACACCAGAAGGACCATCTGAATGTTCTTTTGCTAATTCACCGAAATCGGCTTCACCAGCTGCAATTTTGTCTAAAAAGTTTTGTAATGTTTCTTGTGCTTTCTCTTCACTTAGAATAATTGAAGGTGTGATAAGTATGTGTCTAGCTTCAACTTCTTCAACTTCTACAATTTTTTTACCTCGTTGGTCTAATATTTTTACAATGCTATAACCTAAACCCGTGCGAATCGGACCGAAAATATCACCTTTAGCTTGGCCGTCAACAAGTTCAGCAAATACTGTAGGCATTTCATTAATAGTTTTCCAACCAAAATCACCACCTTTGAGTGCTAAATTATCACCTGAAGATGCTAAAGCTATTTTTGCAAAATCAGAACCGTTGTTCAATAATTCTACTACTTTGTCAGCTCGTTCTTTTGATGCTGTTACTTCTTCTTGTGTTACATTAGCTGGAAATTCAATTAAAATATGTCCTAGGTGGTATTCTATTTTATCTTCACTTTGGTCTTTTATGGTTTGTATTAGACTTTCAACTTCTTGAGGTGAAATATAAACACGACGTCTAACTGAGTTTCTACGGACATCACTAATAATTAATTCTTTTCTTAAGCTCTCTCGGTAGCGTTCAAAAGATGTACCTTCAGCAATTATATTTTCACGAAACTGCTCTACAGTTAATTGGCTTTGAGCAGCAATATTGGTTAAGGTTTCATCAAGTTGAGCGTCACTGACTTGAACACCAACACGTTCACCTATACCTAGAATTAAAGTGTCATCAATTAATTTATCGATAACTTGTACTCTTAAGGCATTGTCTGATGGCAATGCTTGTGAGTTTTTAGCGGCATTACTTTTAACTGTAATGATTAAGTCTTGAATATCTGATTCAAGTATTACACTGTCATTCACTACCGCTGCAACACGGTCAAGCTCTACAACTTTTGCTTGTGAAGAAATACTTAAAAATAAAGTGCTACAAGCAAAACATAATGTTAATAATTTTTTCATTGCGTTAATAATTCTTATTAATTGTTGAGGAAATAAGGTCTTTTATAACCGAATATACTGTCATCTAATGTATCTTGGGCTTTCAATGACGAATTAGGTCCGTTCAAGCCTTTGATAACAAACTGTATCATAAAACTACTATCAAATTCACCGAAGTTATTATCAGTATCATCGTTATCGTCTATAAATGAGTCTATATTACGATGGTAGGCAAAACGAACAGCCCAACAGCAGCTTTCATATTGAAAGCCAGTAAATGTTTCTATACTGCGATCTTGTTGAAGGTCTTGAGTTATACGGCCAACAAACTGCCAGTCTTGGTTGATTTTTATATTCGTTAATAAAGATAATTGCTCTATGCTAAACCCTGAGACATCACGAATGTAGCGATGGTTCAATTGAATATTCACAAATTCGCTTCTCTGATAGTCTAAACTCAGTTGGCTTTTATCTGTTTTATCTATTTCTGTATTGTACTGAATATCGCCATTAAACTGCCATTGATTGTTAATTTGAAAAAAGGTTTCCGCGGCTAAAGATGATTTACCAGAGGTTGAAAATTGCTGTGTTGGGCTATTGTTTAATAAAGTAACCCCTAAATCATCACTATTAAGAAATTCACTTTCATCACCCAAAAAGACTATTCTACCAAGGCTAAACCTAAAAACTTCATGGTTTGATGACGTTAGTATACGAGACGTTATGCCCCAAGAGTACTGATCAGCTGCAGCTACTCTATCTAGTCCGGTGAAGCGAATATCTCTGAACAAACCGTCAAAATCATCTTGAAGAGGGGCAGAATCATAAATACCTATAGCAGATTGGTCTCTTTCTGGTATGTAAAGGTATTGCAGTTGTGGTTCTAATGTTTGAGTAAACCCACCAAATGACAATTTACGCTCAAGATTGATACCACCATGTATACGTACTTTAGGTAGTGTTCTTGAAACAGATGATTCTAATTGACTGTCTTGTGCAATGTTGCGTTGTTGGTAATAAGTACTTAGTAGCTTAACTTCTGAATTAATAAACCATCCGGGTTTTGAAACGGGAAATAATAAGCCTGCTTCCACATGATACCGTTCAGCTTCTGGAGCCTCGGAGTTATCAATAGTGAACGCAGAAATCTCACTGTTGAATGTGAATAAACTATTAAGGTAACCTAGCTGTGCTGTTTTATTAATTTCAATTTGAGGAAGCGTTTTATAACTTTCTTCATTATTACCGACAATTTCGAAATCTTGTAATTTACCTACAATACTCCAACCATTATTGTAATAAGACAACTCACCGACTTGATATAAATAAGCATCATTTGAATTATAGTGCTCACTACCAATATCATTTAAATAATTATCATCACTGACTGTTGTTGCATCAATATAAATACGGTAATTTTCTGCAAATGTACCAGAGTGCTCTAAACGTGCAAGGTAGCGCGCATCATCAATACTACTATCTCTATCATTATTTAAATACTCAATATTAAACTCACCTTGTTGAGTACCCGATAAATACCTAAATTCTGTTTGTATTTGTAATCCTCGTTTTGATAAGTACCGAGGGGTAATAGTCGCATCATAATTTTCAGCAATATTCCAATAAAAAGGAGTCGCTATTTCAGCACCTAAATCACTTGAAGAACTGAATGTTGGGTAGAGAAAGCCTGATTTACGTTTGTCGCTAATAGGGAAATTGAAATAAGGAATATATAACACAGGTACGTTTAATATATGTAACCTTGCATTGTATGCTTCGCCTGTATTTTCATCAGAAGATATTTTGATTTTACTTGCAACAATTTGCCAAGCGGGTACTTCTTCATAACAAGTGGTAAAGCTTGAATTACTTAATGTTAGCGTGCCGTTTTGGTTTACTTTAATACTATCGGCAGCACCATGGCCTGCATTTTCAGTAAATTGATATGATGAATTTACCAATTCAGTGGTATTATTTTTTTTATCTTTATTATCTACATCAATTTCTGTTGATGTTAATTTATCGGCAAAAACATTAATACCTGCATTTTGATATTCAATATTGCCAGAAGCGATAAATGAAGATGTTGTGCGATTAAACTCTAATGATTCAGCCATTATATGTTGATCTTGAGAAGAAAGCGTTACATCACCAATAAATTTGGCAATTTCATTTTTCTCTATAACCGAAGAGTTTGAAGTAATAGAAATAGAGTCACTATCTACTAGTGATTTATTTACAGGGACAAAGGTCTGTTGAGGTACATAGCACAACGAAGGTGTAATTGTATTTTTATTCGCTTTTATTTGGTTTGTCGCAGCATATGATGTACATGACAATAAGCATAATAAGTAATAGGTATAACGCAAAGGTAACATTAATGGTCCGAACATAATTCAAGTAGTGCAATAAATATAAAATAGCTAACGTATAAAATATTATTTATACCTTATTAACTTCGTATTTTTTAAGTTAAATTTTATTTTTAAACTCTGTCATTTCTTGTGATTACTTTGAATTAAAATAATACAGAGAATTAAAGATAAAACATTATATCACTAGTTTAATGTGTAAACCTTAATATAATATAGCAATTTAATTTTGCTTTCTAATGAAAGTACTAAACAATATTTATATTTTTATCAATGTAGGGGCATTTTATCAATATCTTAAATGAGCGATTTAATGAATGGTTATTAGGGCTATTTTTAAATGAGACTTTTACCATTGAATGTTTAACAGGTGATGCAGGTTTTAGGCAGTATTATCGATTACACTTTTCATCACATAGTATTATTGCCGTTAATGCACCTCCTACCAAATCTAACAATGAAGCATTTATCGCTATTGCTTGCTGTTTAGAGCAACAATCAATTCATGCACCTAAAGTATTACATAAAAATATTGAACATGGCTTTTTTTGTTTATCTGATTTGGGTCATCGATTATTAGCAGATATTAATTATGACAATCAAGATGTTGTATTTGATTATTATAAAACAGCGATAGATAGTTTATTAAAAATGCTGTCAATATCATCGGTAAGCAATTATCAATTGCCATCATACAATAAAAACTTCATCGCAACTGAGCTTGATATATTTCCACACTGGTTATTAACAACGCATTTATCAATATTGTTATCCGAGTATGAGCAAGAACAATTACAAACATGCTTTTCTTTATTAATTGATAATGCATTGTCACAACCCGTTGCTTTTATGCATCGAGATTACCATAGTCGCAATATTATGTTGATGCCTGACAATAACCGTGAGTTAGCTATTATTGATTTTCAAGATGCGGTGATAGGGCCTATTACTTATGACATTGTTTCGTTGCTTAGAGATTGTTATGTAGTTTTATCAGATGCATCTATTAAGGAGTTATTTGATTATTTTAAAACACACTTTAATCAACAGTTTCCAGAAGTTATACATAAAGATGCCGCCCTTTGTGTTGACGATAAACAATGGCAACAATGGTTCGATTTAATGGGGCTACAACGACATATTAAAGCCAGTGGAATTTTTGCTCGTTTGCACCATAGAGATCAAAAAAGTGGCTACTTAAATGATATACCGCAAACCCTTTCTTACATTATTTCAGTAACGAAACAGTATTCTGAATTGCAATTTTTGCATGACTTAGTTGAGCAAAGAGTGTTACCCGCAGTTTTAACAAAAATGACTGAAAAAACAGGTGCTCTATGAAAGCCATGATTTTAGCCGCGGGGCGTGGTGAACGGATGATGCCATTAACAGCGCATACACCTAAACCTATGTTGTTGGTTAAAGGGAAGCCTCTGATACAGCATCATATTGAAAACTTGGCATTAGCAGGCATTAAAGAGTTTGTGATTAATCACGCTTGGTGCGGAGATAAAATCATTCAATATTTAGGTGATGGTTCATCTTTAGGGGTTAATATTACTTATAGTGATGAATCTAATGGTGCATTAGAAACTGCAGGCGGTATTATTAAAGCATTGCCGTTATTAGTTAATATGGCTAAGCCTTTAGCCGACAATAATGAAACATTCCTAGTGGTTAATGGTGATGTGTTTTGTTCTGTTGATTTAACTAAATTACCAAGCTTAAATGAAAAAGAACAAGCCTGTTTATGGTTAACTAAAAATCCAGAACATAATCCTTCAGGCGATTTTAGGTTAATCGATGGGTACATTGAAAATAAACTCGCTTCGTTACCTCATGATATTACATTAACATTCAGTGGTATTGCTTTATACAAAGCGTGTTTTTTTTCATCATGTCAGCCTGATGAAAAACACTTAGCACTAGGCCCTCTTTTAAAACAATCAGCTGAACAGCGTTTATTAAAAGGTATTGTGCTCAATGAGCCTTGGGTTGATGTGGGTACACCCGAGCGCTTGGCTAATGTAAATTTGTAACATGAAAAGTTATATGGCGTTTGTCGTTTTTTAGTAATATGAATACATTTTTTAAGAACAACTTAAATCAGAGAGTAATATGAAAGTTTGGGGTAAGGTTCTAGGAGCGATTTTTGGCTTTATGTTGTCAAAAACTATTATTGGTATTCTGGTTGGTATGTGGATAGGGCATACGTTCGACAAAGGTCGTCGTATTAACTTTAATCGCTTTAATGCCAATGGTGTTGGTGGTGATCAGCAGCGCCAAACTGTTTTTTTACACACCACATTTTCTGTTATGGGGCATATAGCTAAAGCGAAAGGTCGTGTTACCAAGCACGAAATAGAATTTGCTAGCCTATATATGGATAAGTTCGGGCTAAAAGGTGAATCTAGACAAAAAGTTCAAGATGCATTTAGAGAAGGAAAAATGGCCGGTTTTCCGCTGCAATCGCGATTAGAAGAACTTAAACAATTATGTCAAGACCGTGAAGATGTTGTCATGATGTTCTTAGAAATTCAAATTCAAATCGCTTTTGCTGATGGTAAATTAGAGACAATAGAGCGCAATGTGTTACATACTATTGCTAGTCACCTAGGTTTTTCAAGAATTCAGCTTGATCGTTTATTGGAAATGATTATCGCAGGAGCTCAATTTCATGATAAGCAGGGGCAGCAGCATTCAAGAGCACATGGTCGAACAAGTACGTTTTCTGGCGTGCAACAGTTAAAAAATGCTTATAAAGTTCTTGGTGTAACAGAGCAAAGTAATGAAAAAGAGATCAAAAGAGCTTATAAAAAACTAATGTCTCAAAATCACCCTGATAAATTAATTGCAAAAGGCTTACCTAAAGAAATGATGGATATAGCCACGCAAAAAACCCAAGATATTCAAGCCGCTTATGAGTTAATTCAAAAGCAGAAATAATCAACTTAAAAAAGAAAATAATCAATGAGAATAGAACGTTTAGAAACCAAACAACGCATGAGCCGTATTGTAAAACACAATGGAACTATTTATTTATGCGGACAAGTTTGTGCTGACGCAAGCAAAGATATTACTGAGCAAACACAAACCATGTTAGATAAAGTTGATGCTTTATTAGAGCAAGCGGGTAGTGATAGAAAGCATATGCTTTCAGCAACTATTTATTTAAAAACAATGGATGACTTTGCACAAATGAATGCTGTTTGGGATAACTGGGTTCCTGAAGGGCATGCGCCAGCACGAGCTTGCGTTACGGCTGATATGGCAAGAGATGTTTTATTGGTTGAGATTTCAGTCGTCGCTGCAGAGATTTAACAAATACGAGAGGGCTTTATGAATACATTAAGAAAAATGAATTTATTATTAAAGGTATTTTCTTTTGTCAAAATCCCTCTTATTGCTTACGTAAATCCGAAAGTGATTGCTTGTGATAATAAGCAGATCCAAATAAAAATTAAACTTAATAGGCGCACTAAAAATCATTTAAATAGTATGTATTTCGGTACATTAGCAATTGGCGCTGATTTATCTGGTGGCTTATTAGCGGCTAAAATGGCTCGTGAAAAGAAGTTGAAAATGTCGTTAGCTTTTAAATCTATGCAAGCAGATTTTATTAAAAGACCTGAAAAAGATGTTATTTTTACATGTAATGACGGTGAGTTAATCGAGCAAATGTTAAATCAAAGCCAATTAAGTAAAGAGCGAATAAACCAACCAGTAAATATTATAGCAACATGCCCTGATAGTTTCGGCTCAGAACCTGTTGCTACATTTCAACTAACCTTATCGATTAAAGTACTCTAAAATATTGATAAGCTAGAAGGGTGCAGGGTAGCGCTTTAATACTTGTTGAATATCTTGTATCGCTTCATCACTTAATGGCATTGAAAATGCAGCTATGTCTTCTTTAAGTTGTGACATGGTTGTTGCACCGATAATCGTTGATGTTACACCATCAACTTGATCACACCAAGCCAGTGCTAATTGTGCAGGGGTATAACCGTACTTTTTAGCAATTTCTACATATTCGGCAACGGCTTTATGGACATCAGGGGTGTCACGAAATAGACCATTACGTTGAGAGAAAGTCCAGCGGCTACCTTCTGGAATAGCACCGTTTAAGTATTTACCTGATAACAAGCCAGCAGCTAAAGGTGACCAAGGTAAATAAGCAACATCTTCATGTACACAGTTTTCAATTAAATAAGGCCAATCTTTGGTATGTAATAAATTAAATTCATTTTGAATTGAAATCATTCTGGGTAAATTGTGCTCTTGACTCAGTTTTAAGTACGTATTTATTCCCCAAGTCGAATCATCAGATAAGCCACAAAAACGTATTTTTCCAGCATCAATGCAGGTTTGTAACGCTTGTAATACTTCTAACATGCCTGCGGTTTCTTCTTCTGTGTTTACATCAGAGAATGTTACTGTACCAGGGATATGTTTGCCAAAATGAGGCGTTGTTCTATTTGGCCAGTGAAGTTGAAATACATCAATATAATCAGTTTGTAATCGTTTTAAAGAGGCATCTACGGCTTCAATTACTGCTTTGCCAGTGATATTGCCACCATCTCGAACCCACGGAATACCGCAACCAGTTATTTTAGAGGCTAAAATGAAATCTTTACGCTTATCTTGGTTTTTCGCTAACCAATGACCGATAATGGTTTCTGTTTTACCGTAGGTCTCAGCTGATGGAGGCACGGCATATAACTCTGCAGTATCAATAAAGTTAATGCCTTGAGATAGCGCATAATTGATCTGCTCTTCAGCTTCTTCTTGGGTGTTTTGTAAACCCCATGTCATTGTACCTAAACAAATACGTGAAACAGATAAACCACTGGTTCCTAGTGTTGAGTATTTCATTTTTAACCTTAATTAAATGTAGTGTATCTTGTATTAGGACAAACCTTAAAAATTCAACTGGATATTGTATTATTTTTTACTTGCATTTTTTTAGTGCGTTATTTGTTTTGCTGTCTATTGTGCACCGTTGAGGGGCGTGCTTGTTTTTATAATGTGCGAAATGTGTGGCTAAGAAAAAATCAACCTTACATTAATTTAAATTAAATCAGTTACTTATCTTTTTTTTATTTGTTGGCATTGTTTTTGCTTTTTATGGTTAACTTAATTTTATATGTTAATTTTAGTTAGCATTTTTAAACGATTGAATACAGGAGTCACACCAATGAGTGGGCAAGAGAAACTGAATATATTTTCATTCAAAGGTAAAATGAAAGTATTACATATGAGCTGGATAGCATTTTTTATTACATTCGCTGTTTGGTTCAATTTCGCGCCATTAGTGTCAGTAGTTGCTGATACATTAGGTTTAACAAAAGCAGAAATTAAAACATTATTGTTATTAAATGTCGCATTAACAATTCCTGCTCGTGTCATCATTGGTATGCTAACTGATAAATATGGCCCTCGTTTAACTTATGCCGTTTTATTAGCGGTATGTAGTATTCCTTGTTTTATGTTTGCTTTTGCTACCTCTTTCGAACAAGCGGCGTTATCACGTTTCCTATTAGGTTTTATTGGTGCTGGTTTCGTCATTGGTATTCGTATGGTAAGTGAATGGTTTCCTGCTAACGAATTAGGTACCGCTGAAGGTATCTATGGCGGTTGGGGTAACTTTGGTTCAGCAGCTGCAGCAATGACATTACCATCATTAGCGCTTTTATTTGGTGGTGATGAAGGTTGGAGATATGCAGTAGCATTTACTGGTTTATTAAGTTTATTATTCAGTGTGGTTTGGTACAAAAATGTAACAGACACGCCTAAAGGTTCTACATACTTTAAACCTAAGCAAACAGGCGCTATGGAAGTTACAAGTAAAGGTGACTTTATTTTATTACTTGTTATGAAACTACCTATGTATGGTGCATTAGCATTATTAACGTGGAAATTATCACCAGCGGGCGTTAGTTTATTAACAGATCAAAGTGCATTAATTGCTTATATTGGTTTAGTGTTATTATTTGCTGTTGAAGTTAGACAAACTATTAAAGTGAATGGTCATGTATTTAAAGAAGAAGTACCTGAAATTCACCGTTACCAGTTCAAACAAGTTGCTGTATTAAATATTTTATATTTTGCTACATTTGGTTCTGAGTTAGCAGTTGTATCAATGTTACCTTTATTCTTTGCTGAAACATTTGAATTATCAATGGTATATGCTGCAATGTTAGCGTCAACTTATGCATTTATGAACTTAATGTCTCGTCCTGGTGGCGGTTGGTTATCTGATAAGTTTGGTCGTAAGAAAACATTATTAATATTAACAGCTGGCTTAGCTGTTGGTTATTTCGCTATGTCATCAATTACGGGTTCATGGCCTTTATGGTTAGCAGTAGTAACGGCAATGGGTTGTTCTTTCTTCGTACAAGCAGGTGAAGGAGCAGTATTTGCTGCAGTACCATTAATTAAACGCCGTTTAACTGGTCAAATTGCTGGTATGACAGGTGCTTATGGTAACGTTGGTGCAGTTGTATACTTAACAGTATTAACGTTAGTTGATTATTCAACATTCTTTACTGTAATTGCTATTACAGCAGTCGTAGGTTTCATTACATTATTATTCATGCAAGAGCCAAAAGGTTCTATCACTGAAGTTCGTGAAGATGGTACTGTTGAATTAATTAACGTGAACTAATCTTGTCTAATTCAAATGACAAAAGCCTGTTAACTCAGGCTAAAAAATCAAATCAAAAGCCAGTTGTAGATATACAATTGGCTTTTGGCGGTTTTTCTTCTGCAGGTATTAAAGCTGAAAACCAAGATGCATTTGCAGCATTTGTTCCTGAACGTGTTGATTTGCGGGCTAAAGGTGCTGTAGCAGCTATTGCTGATGGAGTATCAAGTGCAAGTAAAGCGGCAGAAGCTTCTCAATTAGCAGTTACACAGTTTATTCAGGAGTATTATGCAACACCTGAAACGTGGTCAACACAAAAATCAGCGGCTAAAGTACTCACCAGTTTAAATCATTGGTTATATTCGCAAGGTGGTTTAGTAGAAGATTTAGTACATGAAAATACACCACAATGGTTAACTACTTTTTCAGCATTTATTGGTAAGTCTAATACTGGTTATGTTTTCCATGTCGGTGATACACGAGTTACACGTTATAGAAGTAACCATTTTGAAGCGATAACACGAGATCATAATCGTAAATCTGGCGGTAAAAATGTATTGCTCACACGAGCATTAGGTGCAGACGCTCGATTAAAAGTTGATGTACACGAAGTGAATATCGAAATTGGTGATATATTCATTTTAACGTGTGATGGCGTTCATGATTTTGTTTCATCTAAAAGCATTAAAGAACATTTAGACAACTTACCCAAATTACCAACAACTAAAAATTTAGAAACTGTTTCGAAAGCGATTGTTGATCAGGCTTTAACGAATGGCAGTGATGATAACGTTACTTGTTTCCTTGTTTATATTGAAGCTATTCCTAATCGACAATTGAGCGAAATACAGCGAGATTTAATGGCTAAGGCTATTCCTCCTGCTTTAAGTGTTGGTCAAAAGCTTGATAACTACACTGTTAGAAAAGTTATACATGCAAGTATTCGTTCACATTTGTATTTAGTGAATAATGATGTTGATGATAAAACGTATGTCTTAAAAGCCCCCTCTGAAAATTTTGCTGATGATAGTATATACATTCAAGGCTTTATGCGTGAAGCATGGGTAGGTGAACGCATTAAGCATAGTCATGTTATGCGCGTTGAGCATGTTAAAAACGAAAGTAAATTCTTGTATCACATTTGTGAATATATTGAAGGGCAAACGTTAAGTGAATGGATACACGATAATCCTAAGCCTAAAATTGCACAGGTAAGAGATATCGTTGGACAAGTGATTAGTGCACTGCGTGCATTTCAGCGTCTTGATTTAGTTCATAGAGATTTAAAGCCTGATAATATCATGATTGATCAATACGGCCATGTGAAGTTAATTGATTATGGTACGGTATATGTAGCTTCGCTTGATGAAAATCAAGAAACTATTCAAGAAGATGTTCCTCATGGTTCACTTAATTACATTGCGCCTGAAACATTATTGCATATGCATTCAGATAACATGAGTGATCTGTTTTCATTAGGTGTTATTTGTTATGAAATGCTAACTGGTGAATTACCTTATAAACCAATGCAGCGAGCGGAAGTCACCTTTAAAAACTATAATGAATTACATTACCGAAGTGTAAAACAATTTAGACCAGACTTACCTCATTGGGTTGATGTGTGTTTACAAAAGTCAACAGAAGCTAGCCCAACAAGCCGTTACCAAGCCTATTCAGAGTTTTTTAGTGATTTAAATAAACCTTCTACCAACGCAGTAGATGATTATAAAAAGCAGCCTATCATGCAGCGTAATCCGGTTCAGTTTTGGCAGTCTGTTTCATTAATTTTGTTTGTTTGTTTATTAGTTTCATTAGTTAATTAATATTTTTATAGTATTAGCGCCTAAATGCTATTGATTTTCATTACTGTTTGTATTATCTTGAAGTTAACTCAATATTCAAGCAAAGTTTTTTAATTTTTATTGGTGTTCCTTGTTGGTGCATTTATTTATTGAAAAAACAGGGCGCACTATTTTGTTGCGGTAAAGCACTTTAATAGCGCTTTTTTGAATTGATTGAAAATGTACCCTTATGATTCATAAGGGTTTTTCTGTTGGCTCGTTTTTTGCATTTGTATTCTTAATTGTTTAAGTTATGAATGTTAGGAACCTTTATGCTGTTTGGCCGTAAGAACAGAAAACCTATTTCTATCCCAAGTAAAAAAGTTGAAGAGTGGAAATACACTACGTGTAACTACTGCTCTACAGGTTGTGCAATAGAAATTGGATTAAATGAAGATAAAAAGATAGTCACCACTCGCGGCCATGCTGGCGCAGATGTCAATCGTGGTAAGTTATGTATTAAAGGCTTACTAGAGCACGAACTTTTTGAAAGCCCAGGTCGTGGTACTCAACCTTTAATTCGTGATAAGCATTATGAAGAGTTTAAGCCGACAACGTGGGATAACGCGTTAGATACAACGGCGGCTAAATTTAAAGCCATTCAAGAAAAATACGGCCGTGATTCTGTTGCTATTGTTTCAACAGGCCAGCTGTTAACGGAAGAGTTTTATACATTAGGTAAGCTTGCACGTGGTTGCATCGGTACGAATAACTACGATGGTAATACAACACTTTGTATGGCATCAGCAGTAAGTGGTTATAAACGCTCATTTGGTTCTGATGGTCCTCCTGGTTGTTACGATGATTTTGAACATACCCATTGTTTTATGGCGTTTGGTTCAAACTTACCAGAACAACACCCTATTATTTACTGGCGTTTAAAAGAAGCGTTAGAAAAACGTAAATTCCCATTAATCGTAGTTGACCCTCGTGTAACAATGTTAGCACAGTTTGCAGATATTCATTTGCCGATTACTCCAGGTACAGATTGTGTATTAATTAACTCTATGATGCATGTAATCATCAACGAAGGCTTGCAAGACAAAGCATACATTGATGCGCATACTCAAGGGTATGACGAGTTACAAAAGCTCGTTCAAGATTACGCCCCAGAAGTTGCTCAACATCAATGTGGTATTGATGAAGACACTATTCGTACCGTCGCACGTATTTATGCAAAAGCACCAGCGGCAATGAGTATTTGGACAATGGGTATTAACCAGTCTACTCATGGTAGTGATGGTGTTGCTAACATTAATAACTTAAACCTAATTACAGGTAACATTGGTAAGCCAGGTGGCACATCGTTGTCAATTACTGGTCAATGTAATGCAATGGGTACACGTGAATGGTCTTCATGTTCAGGTTTACCAGGTTACCGTTATTTAGAAAACCCTGATGATCGCCAAGAAATTGCTGACTTTTGGGGTATAGATCCTGAATTCTTTCCTAAAAAGCGTGGTTTAGCTGAAACAGATATTTTCCCTGCGATTGAAACAGGCGAAATTAAAGCACTGTGGATTGTGGCAACTAACCCGATGACATCAATGGCGAATACCGGGCGTATTCGTAAAGCGCTTGAAAACCTTGAGTTTTTAGTTGTACAAGATGTATATGAAGATGTTGAGATGAATCAATATGCACATATGTATTTTCCTGCATCTGTTTGGGCTGAAAAACAAGGTTGTCATACAAACACAGAACGCCGTGTTAACTTAATTGACAACGTATTACCGCCATATGCTGATTCAAAACCAGATTTTTGGATTTTTAACCAAATGTCTAAACGTTTTGATAATGGCCAAAAAATTAAATTCCCAGATGAACCTGAAGAAGCCTTCAATGAAATGAAGGCGCTTTCTAAAGGTACTAATGCTTATGGTAATGAACGAACACTTGATATTTCAGGTATGAGCTATGAAAAAATCATTAAAGCTCGTGGTATTCAATGGCCTTACAGTGAAGAAGATGCTGAAGCCTGTATAGAAAAAGGCGAGCCGCGTTTATATACAGACGGTCAGTTCCAAACTAAATCAGGCAAAGCGAATTTAATCTGTGTTGATTTTTATGATAACAATGAAAAGCCTTGTAAAGATTACCCTTTTTGGTTGAACAGTGGCCGTGTTGTTGAGCATTTCCATACACGTACACGTACCGGAAAAATCGGTAACTGTAATAAGTTCAGCCCAACGCCTTACATGGAAATGAACCCTGATGCTGCTGCTGAATTAGGTATTGAGCACCAAACCTACGTTCGTTTAACAAATAAACGTGGTGATGCTGTTGTACTTGTACAGTTAACACAACGTGTACCGCGTAATATGGTTTTCATTCCATTTCATTTTCATGATTGTGTGAATCGCCTTACACTAGGTTTATTAGACCCGTATTCTCGTCAACCTGCCTTTAAGCAGTGTTCGGTTCGTATTGAACATGTTGACCAAGCCGAGGCTGCACGCCTTAATGCTGAACGCCGAGCTTACTAATATTGATAAAAGTCTAAATAGTAGTTTGTTGTACATAAACAGTTAGGCAATGTAGTTAGGAAAAAAAATGACACAAGAATTAAATAAAAAAACAATTGATACAGTGGTTGAAAGCTTTGATCCTACGATGATGGTTGAGGGTACAGAGCAAGAGGGCCGTTCAGATCATTGGGAAGTAAGAACGCAAGAGCGTGACTATGCTGTTTTGCCCGATCAAAAAATAAAAGATGAAAACCGTTACGGTCAAAAAATTGATTTAATTGATTTAACAGGCCAAGAAGCTAACCGTTCAATGTTTATTAATGAAAACCCTGAAGTGGGTTCGAATCCAAACCGCAATAAACAACATGGTTTTTTCTTTACAGCAGATAACTGTATTGGTTGTCATGCTTGTGAAGCCGCTTGTTCAGAGAAAAATGAAAACCCTTCGCACTTAGCATTCCGTTCTGTAGGCTATGTTGAAGGTGGCTCTTTTCCTGATTATAAACGTATGAATATTTCAATGGCATGTAACCATTGTGATAACCCTGTATGTTTAAAAGGTTGTCCAACACGTGCATACACTAAACATGTTGAATATGGCGCGGTATTACAAGATCCTGAAACATGTTTTGGTTGTGGTTACTGTACTTGGGTATGTCCTTACAATGCACCTCAACTTGATCCGGTAAAAGGACAAGTATCAAAGTGTAATATGTGTGTTGATAGACTTGAAGTAGGTTTGAAACCTGCGTGTGTTTCGGCATGTGTTGGTAACGCGCTTGATTTTGGTGTTGTTGAAAATACACCAGAGAATAGAGAGCAATGTAAAACAGAAATTCCTGGCTTTCCAACGCCAGAAATTACACACCCGAATGTACGTTTTCAACAAACAAAAACAATGCCTATTGAGATGAAACGAACTGACTCTATGCCAGTGAAATATCATCGTGATGACAAAGGTAACTATAAACCAGTCGTTGACCAAAAAGCAGGTAAAGATAAACATTGGAACTTCACTAAGTTAAATAGCCGTGAAAATCCGTTGGTATTATTTACCTTATTTGCACAAGCAGCTTACGGTATGTTTTTAATTCCATTTTTAGGTGCTTTCTTTGGTGTTCAAGCATTTGAAACCTTTGTTGCGTCAGATATGTTCTTCCCGTTAGCAGTGCTTTCTGTTGCTTTGACAAGTTTTGCATTATTAATGAGTGTGACGCATTTAGGTAAGCCGTTGCGTTTTTATCGTGGTTTTAACAACTTACGTTATTCGCCAATGAGCCGTGAAGGTTTCGGTTTAGCAATGTTTTCTGCTGGCTCTGGGCTAACTGCATTGTTTGCACTACCAAGTAATACGTTTGTTAATCACTTAAGTGTTAATTTATTAGGTTTAAATATCACTGAGTTAACAGCAAGTTTACCATTGACTGGCTTAGTGACTGCGGCAGGCTTATTTGCAATTGTTGCTGGTTTTGGTGGCTTGTACTACATGAATAAATGTTACCAAATTAAAGCACGTCCATTTTGGAACCATTTACAAACGGCAACGTCTTTTGGTGGTAATGCATTATCATTAGGTGCTTTATTTTCAAGTGTTGTGGTGTTATCAACATTATTTGTTATTGGTGTTGAAACTACTGTTATTGCTCAGGCGACGTTTGTTTTTGCGGCTGTTTTTACCCTAGGAATGATAGTTGAAGCGCTTGGTTTAATTAAGCATAACCATGATTTAAATCGTAATGAAAATGAAGGTGGTGCAGCGCACTATGTTCAATGTACATTCTTTGGTAAAACGTATGTCTTACGTAATTGGTTATTAGGCTTGAATATTGTTGCAGCGTTAGCATTATTGACTTTGCATGTACTAGGTTACAATGACAGTTCTTTATTATTTGCTTGGTTAGCCTTAGCACTAATGAATGTGTTTACCGCTGCTATTGGCCGTGCATTGTTTTACATTTTAATTATTCCAACAACTATGCCAGGTGCATTTTTCTGGAAAAATAAAGGTTTTGAACAACATGCACGTGATATTGGCTTAGCTGACAACCCTGCTACAGGTGTTGCTCCGTTAGCGCATTAGTTAATCATAGTTACATAACCAATACTGGCTATAGAGTGATAAAATGATGATACTTTATTAGCCACACAAGGTTATGATATGTTGTAATAAAAACACGCTATTGTTTAGCGTGTTTTTTTATGCAGAACTTAAAATAGGTATTGAATAAACATGTTAGAAAAATTAGAAGATACATTAAATAAAACCTGTTTGATTGGTTTAACGTATTTTGATAAAAGTGGTGAGGTTATTAAGCAAAGTATGCTTGGTGGCTTAGTGACAAAAGTAGATCAAGAAATGGGTATTACTATTGAATTATCAACGACGGAAAGTGCTAAAAAGAAAGCACCTGATTTTTTAATTCCATCTACCTTGACCTGTTGGTTTGTTGCTCCTAAAGGTGAGTTTCATACAAGCCAAGAAGGCGTAAAACTTGTAAACCCTGATTATTTAGTGACATGGGATATCCATCAAACAAAAGAAAAAGAAGAAGTTGCTGAAGGCGAGCAGCAGTGGTGGGAATGGGTGCCTCGTTCAGAAAAGCCACAAGTCGGTTAGTATTCGTAGCCATTAGTCGTTGAATTTGGTCTTTAAAGGTTAAGCATTGAATATCATTGTAGAGTTTTATCATTCTGACAGTTTTATCCCGCAATTATTTGGCCTGATCAGCTTTATTTTAGGTGCTATTTGTTTTTGTCAAAAAAGTGATTATCGATTCAAGCGCTTTATGCTAATCATGAATTTGAATCATATGATTCATTTTTTATTAATGGAGGCGTTTAATTCAGCATTGAGTGCATTGTTAGCCACAATTCGTACCTATGTCTCGATAAAAGTAAAGTCAGTTTATTTTGCATTGTTTTTTATCATAATAACGATAGTGCTTAACAGCTTTTGGGCAGAGCATTGGTTTGATTGGTTAAGTGTGACAGGTAGCTGTATTGGTACCTTCGCCTTATTTTGTTTACAAGGCATTCGTTTACGATTGATGATGTTATTAGGCACGCTATGTTGGCTAGCAAATAATATTATTATTGGTTCTATTGGCGGAGTGATGCTTGAAGTGATGATTTTGGTCATTAGTGTTGTCACTATTATTCGCTTAAAACGAAGTGGAGATGCTTGATTTTTGGGTTAACTACTTGTTAGTTAAATAATTTAGTTGAATCATTAGCTTTTATACTAATTCGTTTTATTATTGTGTAAGTAATGATAATAACTATAAAAAAATAGTTGTATTAATAAGCAAAGTATGGTTTATTATTATAAGTAATTATTGGCTAAATAAGTTTTACTCAATCGCTGATATTTAACCAAGTAGGTATGTAAAATTATATTTTATATGCCTATCTTTGGTGCATCTCTGTTTTTTTCATTTTCGTTGCACACCAGTAGTGCGGCATGCTCTCTTCCTTAGTGCGAAATTTCAATATTAATTTATTGTTTATAATTAACCTTATGATTTAAAAGGTTTTTTGTTTTTGGCTTGTTTATTGCTTTATCTATGTATAAGACAAATCCGTTATATAAACGGTATTTTAGACAGAAGTAGGATTGTAAGTATGAGCGCAAATGCACAACCCCAAAAAATCGTCGTAGTAGGTAACGGCATGGTTGGTCATCATTTTGTCGATGAGATGGCTAAACATGAAGGTTACGAAATTACGGTATTATCGGCTGAATCTCGTTTAGCTTATGATCGTGTTCATTTATCTGAATACTTTTCAGGCAAAACTGCTGATGATTTAGCAATGACATCACCAGAATATTACAATGAAATTGGTGTTAAATTTTTTACTAATGCCAAAGTAATCAACATTGATAAAACAGCTAAATCAGTTACCACTGAAGCTGGTGATACATTTGAATATGACAAGCTTATTATGGCGACTGGCTCATATGCTTTCGTTCCTCCAATTCCTGGGAAAGAACGTGAGCATTGTTTAGTGTACCGTACTATAGATGATTTAGATGACATTCAAGCGTCTGCGAAAGCAGGTAAAGTGGGTGTTGTTGTTGGTGGTGGCTTATTAGGTTTAGAAGCCGCAAATGCGTTGAAAGAGTTAGGTCTTGAAACTCATGTTGTTGAATTCGCACCTCAGTTAATGGGTGTTCAACTTGATACTGCGGGTGGTCAACAATTACGTTCAATGATTGAAGGTATTGGTGTTCAAGTTCATACACAAAAAGCAACAAACGAAATTGTTGACGGTGAAGAAAGTGTTCATCGTATGGTGTTTGCTGATGGCACTCACTTAGAAACAGATCTTATTTTATTCTCTGCAGGTATTCGCCCATATGACAATTTAGCGCGTGAATTTGATTTAGAAGTAGGCGCACGTGGCGGTATTGTTGTAAACAACGAATGTGTAACTTCAGATAAAGATATTTACGCAATTGGTGAATGTGCTTTATGGAATAACTTTATTTATGGTTTAGTTGCTCCAGGTTACAGCATGGCCAAAGTTGCTGTTGACAATATTCTTGGTGGTACTGAAAAGTTCACTGGTGCCGACATGAGCACTAAACTTAAACTAATGGGTATGGATGTTGGTTCAATTGGTGATGCACATAGTAAAACACAAGGGTGTAAAAACTATGTTTACTCGAACGAACCAGATCAAGTTTATAAGAAAATTGTTGTTAGTGAAGACGGTAAAACATTACTTGGTGCCGTATTAGTTGGCGACACAAGTGAATACGATTCTTTATTACAATATGCATTAAATGGTATTGAATTACCTGAAAGCCCAGATGCATTAATTTTACCAAGCGGTAGTGGTGAAAAACCAACACTAGGTGTTGATGCATTACCTGATTCTGCAACAATCTGTTCATGTTTAAACGTGACTAAAGGCGATATTATTGCTGCGATTGATTGTGGCGCTATTGATGTTGGTGAAGTTAAATCAGCAACTAAAGCGGCTACAGGTTGTGGTGGTTGTACTGCATTATTAAAAAATGTAACAGATCACGAATTAGAAAAACGCGGTGTTGAAATTAGTACTGATATTTGTGAGCATTTTGCTTATAGCCGTACTGAGTTATTCCACATTGTAAAAGCTGAACAAATCAAAACATTTGAAGAATTAATTGAAAAGCATGGTAAAGGTTTAGGTTGTGAAATATGTAAACCAGCTGTTGGTTCAATTTTAGCATCAGTATGGAATGATTACGTACTAGAATCTGATCATCTACCACTCCAAGACACTAACGATACTTACTTAGGTAATATGCAAAAAGATGGTACGTATTCTGTTGTGCCTCGTATGCCAGGTGGTGAAGTAACGCCGGATAAACTTATTGTTATTGGTGAAGTAGCCAAAGAATATAATTTATATACAAAAATTACTGGTGGTCAACGTGTTGATTTATTTGGTGCTCGTGTCGAACAACTTCCTGAAATTTGGAAACGTTTAATTGATGCTGGCATGGAAACAGGTCACGCCTACGGTAAATCATTACGTACAGTTAAATCTTGTGTAGGTAGTACTTGGTGTCGCTATGGTCAGCAAGACAGTATGGCAATGGCTATTCTTTTAGAAAATCGTTATAAGGGTTTACGTACTCCTCATAAGTTTAAATTAGCTGTTTCAGGTTGTACTCGTGAGTGTGCTGAAGCGCAGAGTAAAGACTTTGGTGTAATTGCAACTGAAAGTGGTTGGAACTTATATGTAAGTGGTAATGGTGGTATGAAACCTCGCCATGGTGACTTATTTGCTACTGATTTAGATGATGATACCTTAATTAAGTATATTGACCGTTACCTAATGTTCTATGTGCGTACTGGTGATCGTTTACAACGTACGTCTACTTGGTTAGATAACTTAGAAGGCGGTTTAGAGTATATGCAAAAAATCGTTATTGATGATCATTTAGGTATCAATGACGAGTTAGATAAACAAATGCAACATGTTGTTGATACTTACCAATGTGAGTGGAAAACAACCATTGAAAGTGAAGATCAATTAAAACGTTTCCGTCAATTTGTAAACTCAGACAAAATTGATAATAACATTGAATTTGTTACTGAGCGTGAACAAATACGCCCAGCACGTGGTGAAGAGAAAAACTACGGCGTTAAAATTCAAGCAGCTGATATTACTGAAACGGTTTAAGGAATAGAAAATGAGCAATGAAAATACATGGCAAACTATTTGCGATAAAAGTGATTTGGTTAAAAACTCAGGCGTATGTGCATTACTAGAAAATCAAGAGCAAGTGGCGATTTTTCAAGTAGGTGACAACGATGTATATGCAATTAGTAATTTTGACCCATTCGGTAAAGCAAATGTTTTATATCGTGGTTTAATTGGTGAAACTAAAGGTAGTATCTACGTAGCATCACCATTATTAAAACAACGTTTTGTGCTTGACAGCGGTTTATGTTTAGATGATGAAACTATGTCTATTAAACATTACAGTACGCGTTTTGTTGATAATAAATTAGAAATTTTAGCGTAAAGTTAAATATTGATAATTAACGCTTTATTCTTAAATAAAGCGTTAAAATAAAAAAGCCGACACTTAGTTAAGTGTCGGCTTTTTTCTATCTATAGTTTTTCTTAGTTTAACGCTAACAGCATTGTTATTGTTTATTGAATATCTTCAAATAATATAACTAAACGAGCGAGTAAGTCTTTTATTTTTTGTATATCAAAAATATCACAGGCATCAATTAAATTCGTAGCAAATACAGATAATACTAACTCGTCATGTTCATTTGACCAGCTCAGTAATGATTGAGCAAAAACGTTTATATCATTCATCGCATTAGTTTTCTGAATGTTAATACACTTCTCGTAAAATAACCCATAGCACTGTTGAGATAATGCTTTATTGTTTATTTGTAATAAGGTTTCATTCTCATTATCTTCTATAGTTTTATACTCATGAGATAAGTATTTAGACAGTTCTGTAATGAGTTCATGCTTTAATACAGGTTTACGTAAATAGCCGGTAAAGTTTTCTCTCCTTTTTTGTTCGTAATCATCCCTCATGACCGAAGCTGTAAGGGCTATAATAGGTAACTCTACATGAGTATTTTTTATGTGTTCAGCGGCCTCGTAGCCATCCATAATAGGCATACGAATATCCATTAGAACCAAATCAATTGTTTGTTTTAAACATATATCAATGGCTTCTTGACCATTAGTAGCAATAACATAGTTTAAGCCTAGGTTTTTAAATATTTCAATAAGTAACTTTCTGTTATCTTTAATGTCATCAACAATTAATATGGTTGAATTATTAAAACAAATCTCATGATGTTTACTGTTTGTTATTAAATTACTGCAATTAGCCTCTTGGGAACTTAATTCAACATTAGGAATATTCATATAAAAACTTGAGCCTTCATTTAATTGACTTTTTACGAATATATTTCCACCCATTAGTTTAATTAAACGGCGACTAATCGTTAAGCCAAGGCCAGTACCACCATACTCTCTAACACTCTGACCTTCTTGTTGTTGAAAGCTCATAAATATGTTCTCTTGTTCAGATTCGGCAATACCTATGCCTGTATCTTGCACTTCTATACTTAAATTGATGTTTGATGAATTGTCTAATGACGTTTGAGTTTTTACCGATATGCGAATTTCACCATGATTGGTAAATTTCACAGCATTACCAACAATATTAAATAATACTTGTCGTAAACGTGTTTTATCGAGTAATAATGATGTTGGAATACTCGGTTGTACATTGATGAATAAGTCGAGATTTTTGTTTTTGACTTTTAAAGTAAAAATCTCACCTATTTCTGAAAATAAACGATGAATATCGGTAGGCTCTTTAGTGATAGTAAGCTTACCTGACTCGACTTTAGATAAATCAAGAATATCATTAATTAAGGTTAATAATGATTGGCCTGCTGAGTTTATCGTCTTGATAAAGGCTAAATTTTTAGGTTCACTTACTTGCTCTTGTAATAACTCTGTAAAACCAATAATTGCATTCATTGGCGTACGAATTTCATGACTCATATTAGCCAAAAATTCAGATTTTGCTTGGTTAGCTATTTCTGCTTTCTTTTTCGCTTTCTCTAATTCAGCTTCTATTATTAAACGCTCAGTTAAATCAATAGCTATTGATAAATACACATCTTTATTTTGATAAGTCGTAGGGATAATAGATAGCATCATTTGATGTACAGTGTTATCAGGCTGCTTGAAAGGAACAATCATGTCTTTTACACGGCCATGCTCTTTCAATTCATTTCGAATTTTAGTTCTATCTGACAAATTATCATAAAAATCAATAACATTTAATTTTTTAAGATCATCATAGTTCAGTTGATAATCAACTAATACTTTTTTATTTGCGGTGATAATGTAACCTAATAAATCCCAAACAATGACATGTTGAGGGATATGTTCAAGTAACATTTTTGTCTGTTTTTCAGTGACTTTTCGTCTTTCTACCTCACACCTCAACCTATTATTCCAATAAACTACCGCTATAGTGATTAATAGTAATAATGTAAAAATAAATAACAAAAGTTTGTAGTCAACTGGTTTTACCAGTTTTTTATTTCCCCACTTTGTTAAAATGTGTTGTTTTTCTTCTTGAGTGATATTAGCGAGCGCTTTGTTTAAAATATTTTTTAAAATAGCTTTTGACGGAAGTACTGCAAATGTTAATTCAATGGAGTATTGCGTTGTACCAACAATATTTAAATTATGCAATTGTAGTTTAGAAATGTAATAACTTGCTTGTGAAATTGGTACGATTAATACATCACTTTTACCTATAGATACTGATGTTAAGGCTTTTGATATATCGTCTTCATATTGAAAGTTCAAATGCTTATAATTATGAGTAATCGTATTACTATAATTAGCATTTTTAATTAACGTTATTTTTTTATTTGTTAGTTCATGAATTGAGTGAATAAATCTATTATTATCTTTCATTACCATTACAAGTGGAACTTTTTCGTAAGGCTCTGTTGTTGTAAGTGTTTCTATTATTTGGTTATTCGTTGATATAGCTTCAACGTCGCCTGTAACAAGTTGAATTAGTGCTTCGTTGTTATCTTTGGTATTAATCACATTAAAATTAACATTTAGTTTTTGGCTTATGACAGCAAGGTAATCAGCAATAATACCAACATAATTATCATGTTCATCAAAACCTTCATAGGGCAGTAGTGAAGAGTAGCTAGAAATATTGATAATTGGATTGTTTTTTAACCATTGCCGCTCAGCTGAGGTTAATGTGATTTCTTTCGGCTTTTTAGCTTGTTGATAACTTGTCCATTGTTCATATATTATTGTATTTTGAGCCTCATCGATGTGTTCTATAACGGTGTTGATAATACTAATAAGTTCTGTATTGTTTATTGTTGCCGCCATAAATATAGGGTGGCGTTTATTCTCTGCTATAAAGGGTTTTATATCCGATATATCATTCTTTTTAAGGTATGCACTAAGAGAATAGTAATCGTAATAAATCCCTTCAACTCTACCCTCTAACACCATATCTACAGCCTCAGAAAGCGTATTTACTTCTACAAACTGTATCTTTTTATATTTTTCTTCGAGTATTTGCCGAATATTTTGATGTTTTACTAATACTAAAGATTTGTGGTTTAAATCAGTTATTGTATTTGTATTAACGTCAGCTCGAATAAAAAAGTAGTTTTCTAATTGCTGATAAGAAGCTGAATAATTAAGAAAGCTATTATATGCCTCGTTGTAGTAAAGTGATGGTAGTAAATCAATATTATTATTTTGAGCCTTCTCGATTAAGCCATTCCAGTCATCGAATATTGCTTTAAAGGTTAAGCCAGTGTATTGACTAATAATATTGAGGTAATCACTTGATAACCCGACATGCTCATTAGCTATATTTAGAAAGTCGTAAGGAAGCCAGTCACTTTTTGCACCATAATATATAACAGGGTTTTCATCTATCCACTGTTTTTGTTTTTTGGTGAATAAAGTAAATAATGAATTTTTGTCAATATTAAACCAACGTTGGTGAATCGATCTATTTTCAACAACCGATAAAGTTGCTAATACTTTATTAATAATGGTGATTAATGTTGAGTTTTTTTTATTTGTTGCTAAATGAACGCTTTTATCTCTAGAATATTTACTTGCTATAAAAGGTTTAATTATTTCTATATTACGAGCATCTAATGTATACGAAAGTACACTATAGCTTTCAAATAAAATGTGAGCCTTACCTTCAATTACAGCGTTTATGGCGTTATCTAAAGTATCTGTTTCTAATATAGTGATTTCTGGAAAATGTTCTTTGAGGTAGGGTATCTGTTCATAACCTTTTGCGATTGCAAGCGTGTATTGGTTTAGATCTTCAATCGTATTGATAGGTAATGTACTATTAATAAAGAAGTAGTCGGTGATATTATAAAAACTGTTTGAAAAACTAAATATTTCTTCTCTTTTTTCGTTTTTATATATTGCTTGAATAAGCTGTATGTCGTTATTTTCTAACTTTATTAATGTTTCTTGCCAATTGTTTTTTTCGTATTGAAATTTGAGCCCAGTCTCCCTACTTATTAAGTTTATATAATCTTTAACAATACCTTGAGGTTGACCATTAACATCAACAAAATCTATTGGAGGCCAATTACCAACACCTACTGTAATTAATGGGTTATCGGTTATCCATGTCTGTTCTTCTGGAGTTAATTGAATCGTATTGTTTGGATATAGAGGAGGTTCTTGAGCATTTAACTTTAAAGGGGTTGATATTAATATTAGTATTAATATAAGCCTATTCACAATACGTAAAAGATTCTTAAGTATTGTGTGATTTAAAAGTTTTTTTTTATTTAATTTTCGAAACATATTGCCGTAAATTCATCTAGATTATTGAATAATATATCCACTAGTTTAGGATCAAAATGACGAGATGATTGCTCTGTTATGTATTCTAGCGTTGCTTCTAATGTCCAGCTTTCTTTATATTTACGTTTGTGAGTTAGTGCATCGAAAACGTCAGCTAAAGCAACGATACGACCATAAATATGAATTTCTTCTCCTTTTAATCCTCTAGGGTAACCGCTACCATCCCATTTTTCATGATGCTCATTAGCAATAATTGAAGCTGTTTTGAAAAATCTACGTTCTGAATGTTTTAAAAAGTCTTTCCCCTTCGCCGCATGAGTTTTCATTATTTCAAATTCTTCAGGAGTTAACTTGCCTGGCTTATGCAGAATTTCTTTAGGAATCGCTATTTTACCAATGTCATGCATAGGGGCGGCATGAAAAACTAGTAATTCATCTTCGCTATCAAGAGATTCTGTATAAAATGCGAATAAGCGTGATAATTCAGCAACGCGTTTGATGTGCTGTCCTGTTTCATCAGAAGTTAGCTCCATCATTTCCATCAAGATATAAATTATTTCACGTTGGTTATCTTCTATCTCTTTTGTGAGTCTTTCTTTTTGTAATTCAGATTTGAGAATTAACGACGTGTTTTGTTGTTTTAATAACTTTTTAGATTGAAAAAGCTCTAAATGGTTTTTGACACGGTTAATCATTTCTTCAGCATGAAAAGGCTTAATAATATAGTCAACACCACCAAGCTTAAAGCCTTTTTCAACGGAGTCTATATCAGACTTTGCCGTAAGAAAAATAATTGGAATATCTTTAAGAGCATCATCAGATTTTAATTTTTTACATACTTCAAAGCCATTTAGTTTTGGCATCATGATGTCTAATAAAATAAGATCAAAATCATTATTTTTGACTAATTCTAGAGCTTCTTCACCGTCTGTTGCAAAAGATAATGTATAATCTTCTTCTTTTAAAATATTCATAACAATTTGAATATTTTCCATGACATCGTCGACAACTAGTATGTTCATTTTTAATCCGTTAATAGCTAACTAAATTTGTAGATGTTTATTTATTATTGCTTTATACGCGTAAGCATTAATAAATAAACATAGCGTATTACTATTATGAATACAACTTAAACCCTACTCGTTAATAAGTAGTCGATAAAGCCATTTAATTTAGTACTTAACAGTATTTAGCCATTAAACTTTAAAGGGAAAAATATGATTATAGAGCAGAACATTGCAGACATAACAACAGCATCAGGTTTGATGAGAACGTATATTTATAAACCGAGTGCCGATGGTGTTTATCCGACAATTATTTTTTATTCTGAAATTTTTCAACAAACAGCGCCTATCGCTAGAACTGCTGCAATAATGGCAGGGCATGGCTTTATTGTACTAGTACCTGAAGTTTTTCATGAATTGAACCCAATAGGCACGGTATTGGCTTATGACGATACTGGTAAAAATAAAGGTAATAGTGATAAGTCGAATAAAACATTAGAGAGTCATGATAGTGACACCGAAGCAATGGTTAACTTTATTAAACAGCAAGAGTATTGTTCTGGTAAAATTGGCACTATGGGGGTTTGTATTGGTGGTCATTTAGCTTATCGTGCTGCGTTGAATACTAATATCATTGCAGCTTCATGTTTGTACCCAACAGATATTCATTCTAATACATTACCTTGTCAGGTAAATAATGATTCATTAACGCAAACTAAAAACATGAAAGCTAAGTTACAAATGATTTTTGGTAAGCAAGACCCACATGTTCCAGATGAAGGTCGTGCTTTTATTTATCAAAACTTATTACATAATAAAGTTAACTTCACTTGGCATGAATTTAATGCTCAACATGCTTTTATGCGCGATGAAGGCGAACGTTACGATCCTGCATTAGCATTACAAGTTTATGCAATGGCTGTTGCTTTTTTTCATGAACATTTATCTTAAGTTTAGGCCTTAATGGTTCGGTGTTTTATTTCCTTTCTATAATAAGAATTTCAGCTAAATAAAAATATGGTATCAAGAACTGTTGATGCTATTGCAATAATGTAATGAATACTCGTTATGTTAATTGCTATGGCATCGCTCATACTGTATTCTGCACGCCCCAGACAAACTAGCCTACAATGAGTTTGTCATTTATTTTTATATTAGGTTATTCATGCAGTTTTCTGAATTAGGTTTATCTAACGATATTTTATTGGCTTTAACAGAAAAGGGCTATACTGAGCCTTCTCCTATTCAGGCAAAAGCAATTCCGGCAGTATTAAGTGGTCAAGATATTATGGCTGCTGCACAAACAGGAACAGGTAAAACAGCGGGTTTTACATTACCTATATTACAAAAATTATTAGAAACTAATACGACTAACAAGGTTAAACCTAATAACACGCGTGTATTAATTTTAACACCTACGCGTGAGCTTGCTGCTCAAATTTACGATAACATTAAGGTCTATAGTAAGTACCTTAATTTAAGTAGTGATGTCATTTTTGGTGGGGTTAAAATTAATCCTCAAATGCAACGTTTAAGGCAAGGTGTTGATATTCTTGTTGCAACCCCAGGGCGATTATTAGATTTACATTCTCAAAATGCGATCAAATTTAATCAATTAGAAATGCTTGTGCTTGATGAAGCTGACCGTATGCTAGATATGGGCTTTATTCATGATATTAAAAAAATTATAAAAGTATTACCAACTACTCGCCAAAATTTATTATTTTCAGCGACTTTTTCACCAGAAATTCGTTTGCTTGCAAAACAATTGGTTAATGATCCTGTTGAAATATCTGTTGCTGCTGAAAATACGACAGCATCTACTATTGAGCATTGGTTAATTGCAGTTGATAAAAATAAAAAAGGTTCATTGTTACACCACTTAATTACGAGTGAGCAATGGCCGCAAGTATTAGTATTTTGTCGAACTAAACATGGTGCGAATAAGCTTACTAAAGTACTTGAATCACAAGGCCATAAGGCTGCAGCTATTCATGGTAATAAAAGCCAAAATGCTCGAACTAAAGCATTAGCGGGCTTCAAAGATAAAAGCATTCAAGTATTAATTGCGACTGATATCGCTGCTAGAGGTATTGATATTAGCCAACTACCTTATGTGGTTAATTTTGATTTACCTAACGTACAAGAAGATTATGTACATCGAATTGGTAGAACAGGGCGAGCGGGTGTTGAAGGGCAAGCCGTTTCGTTAGTCAGTGCTGATGAATATCAACAACTAGTTGATATTGAACATGTGATTCAACAGCATATTACACGACGTGATGTTGAAGGGTTTATGCCTCAAAATATTTTACCTGAGTCACGTGACATTAAACCAATTAAAAACAAAAAGCCAAAGAAAATTAAAGGGCTAAATGACGACAAAGCCAAACGTTCTGAGCATAAAAATGGGCAGCGTTCGAAATCAAATAAGAAAGGGCATACCAATCAAGACAAACAAGGTAAAGCATTTTCGTCTACTACGAGTAAGAAGCCTAATAAAAGTAATACCAATACTAATAGTAACAATACAAATAATAGCTCAGATCCATATCATAAAACTCGATAAATATATATTTGTTAAAAAATAGTCATAAAAAAAGAGGTTCACATGAACCTCTTTTTTGTGCGTATATTTAAGTGAACGACTTAAAATTAAGTTATCCGCTATTGTGTACTTGTTGAAACGTAACCGATATTGGTTAACTGTTTTTCATCAAATACATTCACAACTTCACCAATTACAATTAATGTCGGTGGTTTAATGTCATGAATTTTGACTAAGTCATTTAGTGAGTGCAAAGTACCCTTATATACTTCTTGATCAGGGCGAGTACCTTTACGAATTAATGCCGCTGGAGTTTGATCACTTCTACCTGCTTTTTCAAGTTGCTCAATAATGGTCGGTAAGGTTTTTACGCCCATGTAAAAAACAACCGTTTGCTTTTCATCTGAAAGTGCATTCCAAGGAATATCAAGCTCACCATCTTCTTGAACATGGCCAGTAATAAATGTACAACTTCTTGATATGTTCCTATGCGTTAATGGAATACCAGCATAACTTGTACATGCTGAAGCTGCTGTCATTCCAGGAACAATATGACAAGCAACATCATTTTTTAGTAAAAACTGTGCTTCTTCACCACCTCTACCAAAAACAAAAGGGTCACCGCCTTTTAATCGCACCACACGTTTACCGCTTTTGGCGTGATCAACAAGTAATTGGTTAATTCCGTCTTGAGGTACACGGTGCTCAGCTTGTTTTTTACCTACATAAACAAGTTCAGCATCTTGAGGGACTAATGCCATAATTTCTTTACTGACTAAACGATCATAAATTATTACATCACCTTGGCTAATCATACGAAATGCTTGTAATGTTAATAAGTCTGGATCACCAGGGCCTGCACCAACTAAAGCGACTTCACCGGCAACAAAAGGTTGCTTGGTTGTTGAAGGAATATTCATAATATAACGCTCACCGATCAATTAACGATAACTAGCTTTTAAATGCTCTGGTAAATGAGGTCGAGCATCGTTTAATAACTCTTTTAGTAGTTTAGAACTACCAGCAACAATATTTCCAGTTGATTGATGCGTATGACCACCATTGAAATCAGTGACTAAACCACCAGCTTCAATAATTAAGAGTTCACCAGCAGCTGTATCCCAAGGTTTTAAACCTAATTCAAAAAATCCGTCAACACGACCAGCAGCAACATAAGCTAAATCTAAGGCTGCAGAGCCTGCACGACGAATATCTGCTGTTTTAGTGAATAATGCTTTAAAAAGGTTAAAGTAAGCGTCGGTATGCTGTTTTTGTTTGAATGGGAAGCCTGTCGCCAAAATAGTACCGTTTAATTCTTTAGTTGGACTTACACGAATACGAAAACCATTTAACTGTGCGCCTTTACCACGGCTTGCCGTGAATAACTCACCACGCATAGGATCAAAAATAACCGCTTGGTCTAATTTGCCTTTTACTTTTAATGCGATAGAAACACAAAAGTGAGGAATGCCTTTTACAAAATTAGTCGTTCCATCTAATGGATCGATAATCCATTGGTAATCTTGATTATCACCATTAATAACGCCACGCTCTTCACTTACAATACAGTGATCAGGGTAAGCTTTCTGAATAGTGTCGATAACAACAGCTTCTGCAGCTAAATCAACATTACTAACAAAGTCGTTAGTACCTTTTAATTCAACTTCTAGTTTGTCGTGTTGTTCAAATGAACGAGATATAACGGTACCTGCCGAGCGCGCAGCGCGCACAGCAATATTTAACATAGGGTGCATGGATAACTACCTTATTTTGTAAACAGCATGTAAAAGAACAAAGCGAGCTAATTCTCATTTGATTAGCCCTTAAAAGCGGCGCATATTATACCAGTTTAAATATTAATAAGCTAACTTATGTTGGTTGTTTTTTGAACTGCTGTTTTATTTGGCACATAAAAGTGCATTCTTCGCGTACATTATAATCAAGATAATAATTGGCTGGTGAGTCCACACACTGTAATAGTTATATCATGTTCTTTGTATGTTTTAAAAAATTCGCTATGGTTAAGTGTCATTTTTGGTAAATATTAAATGGTTAAAATAGCTTGTTTTTATCATAAATAAATCATTTTTATCATCGTTTTTAGTGTGTTCTGTGTTAATATGTGGCTAATTTATTTAGCCATCTAGATAGTCATAATTATCATGTCAAATTCAGCAACAACATCATTGTTAGATTCTATTCGCATTGTATTAGTGAATACTTCTGATTGTCGAAATATTGGTTCGGCGGCAAGAGCGATGAAAACCATGGGTTTGAAAAACCTAGTATTGGTTGACCCAATTGAAATGCCAAACGGTCAAGCTCAAGCATTATCTGCTGGTGCTACTGACGTGCTAGCTAGTGCTCAAGTGTTTAATACACTTGAAGAAGCAATTAGTGACTGTGGTTTAGTTGTGGGTACTAGTGCACGATCGCGCACACTACCTTGGCCAATGTTAGAACCTCGCTCATGTGGCGAAAAGTTGATCAATGAAGCTGAAAACTTTCCTGTGGCGTTAGTTTTTGGACGAGAGAGCAGTGGCTTAACAAATGATGAATTACAATTGTGTCATTTTCATGTGCAAATACCTGCGAATCCTGAATATAGTTCGCTTAATTTAGCAATGGCAGTTCAAACATTAAGTTATGAAGCGCGCATGGCGTTTTTAGCAAAAGAAAATGCAAAATTTACATCAGAAGATGATACTGAATATCCGTTAGTTGATGAAACAGAACGTATGTATGAGCATTTTGAAAAAGCATTAAAGGCAACCGGTTTTATAGTGCCAAGTCACCCCGGTTTAGTCATGACCAAGCTAAGACGTTTATTTAATCGAGCAAGACCTGATGTCAAAGAAGTTAAAATGATGCGAGGTATTTTAGCTTCTGTTGAAAAAAGTGCTAAAAATAATAATTAGTATTTTTTTATTTCATCTTTTTCGTATTTATTAGTATAGGTATTTTCATGTTTAAACGCATTAAAGAAGATATTGATAGTGTTTTTGATAGAGATCCTGCTGCTAGGACAGTATTAGAAATACTATTTAACTACCCAGGTTTACATGCTATTTGGTTTCACCGAGTAAGCTATAAACTGTGGACTAAAGAATTTAAGTTACTTGCGCGTTTAGTGTCTACATTTGCTAGATGGCTAACCGGTATAGAAATACACCCTGGTGCAACTATCGGTCGTCGTTTTTTTATTGACCATGGCATGGGCGTGGTCATTGGTGAAACTGCCCATATAGGTAACGATGTAACCTTATATCATGGTGTCACTTTAGGTGGAACAAGTTGGAATGCAGGTAAGCGTCACCCTACGTTAGAAGATAATGTTGTTATTGGGGCTGGCGCAAAAGTACTTGGCCCTATTACTATCAGTAAAGGTGGTAAAGTAGGTTCTAATTCTGTGGTTGTTAAAGATGTTCCTGAGAATTCTACAGCAGTAGGTATTCCTGCGCGTATTGTTAATGCGAAAAAGTCTGCAGAATCAGAATGTAGGGAAGCCGCAGCGAAAAAGTTTGGTTTTGATGCTTATGCTGTCTCAACTGAAAACCCAGATCCTGTTGCGAAAGCGATTGGTAAGCTTTTAGATCATATGCACCTAATGGATGATAAAGTTTCGTCTATTTGTAAAGAGGTCAACACTCTTGGTGGTAATGTTTGTGATGCTAACTTACCTGAGCTTAAAGTTCGTGAATTTGTTGACGATGAAAAAGCCGCCGCCGAGAGAAGAACGGCCGCCGTAGATTCATTTGATCCTGAAATCTAATCGTTCGTATATTAAGTAGGTTAAATAATACTTGAGTAAAAAGGTCTAGTATTATCTTGACTCTAATTGTTAGTAAGGTAAAATACTTGACCTAAATAGTAGGTTATATATTTGATTAAATTACTCAGGTATATGTCTAATAGACTATAAGTACATCGTCATTTATTTTAATAATAATTAATATGAGCCATTTATGAAACTGACTTCAAAAGGACGTTATGCAGTAACAGCAATGTTAGATGTCGCTATTCATGCATCAACAGGGCCTGTTTCATTAGCTGATATATCAGAGCGACAAGGTATTTCTTTGTCATATCTTGAGCAATTATTTTCTCGATTACGTAAACAGGAACTAGTCAGTAGTGTCAGAGGACCTGGTGGTGGTTACCGACTAGGTCGTTGTTATGCTGAAATATCAGTTGCTGATGTGATTAGTGCTGTTGATGAAAGTGTTGATGTAACTAAATGTTTGGGACAAGGAAATTGTCAGGGTGGTAAACAATGTTTAACACATACCTTATGGTCGGATTTAAGTACAAGAATAGAAGATTTTTTACAGAATATTTCACTTGCCGATTTAGTTGAGCAAAGGGATGTTAAAGCTGTTGCAGAACGGCAAGACAATACGCATAAATTGTTTAAACAAGAAAGTGCGATTGAAACAATGATAGAAACTAAAAGTATTATGGGCGGCTGGTAGTTACCAGTCTGTTTAATTAAGTTTGGAGAAAGAAAGCAAATGAAGCTTCCTATTTATTTTGATTACTCTGCTACTACACCTGCTGATAAGCGTGTTGCAGAAAAAATGATGCAATTTATGACAACTGACGGTTTTTACGGAAACCCAGCTTCTCGTTCTCATAAGTTCGGTTGGCAAGCAGAAGAAGCTGTTGATATTGCGCGTAATCAAATTGCTGATTTAATTAACGCAGACCCTAGAGAAATTGTTATTACTTCTGGTGCTACAGAATCAAATAATTTAGCAATTAAAGGCGCAGCTAATTTTTACGGTAAAAAAGGTAAGCATGTTATTACGTGTAAAACAGAGCATAAAGCTGTTTTAGATACTTGCCGTGAATTAGAACGCCAAGGTTTTGAAGTAACATATTTAGATCCAGAAGCGAATGGTTTAATTGATATTGCTAAACTTGAAGCTGCTATGCGTGACGATACTGTATTAATTAGTATCATGCACATAAACAACGAAATTGGTGTTATACAAGACGTTGCTAAAATTGGTGAACTATGTCGTTCACGTAAAATTGTATTTCATGTTGATGGTGCTCAAAGTGTCGGTAAAATTGACGTTGATATGCAAGCATTAAAAATCGACTTGTTATCAATCTCAGCACATAAAATGTATGGTCCTAAAGGCATTGGTGCATTATATGTAAGCCGTAAACCACGTGTACGTTTAGAATCTCAAATTCACGGTGGTGGTCATGAGCGTGGTATGCGAAGTGGTACTTTACCAACACACCAAATTGTTGGTTTTGGTGAAGCATGTCGTATTGCTAAAGAAGAAATGGCAAATGACTTATTGCATGTAACTGCAATGCGTGACCGTTTATGGGCTGGCGTTAAAGACATGGAGCAAGTATTTGTTAATGGCGACTTTGATCAGCGTTACCCTGGCAATTTAAATGTTAGTTTCAACTTTGTTGAAGGTGAATCATTAATCATGTCATTAAAAGATTTAGCTGTATCATCAGGCTCTGCATGTACATCAGCTAGTTTAGAGCCTTCGTATGTTTTACGAGCGTTAGGTTTAAATGATGAAATGGCACATAGCTCAATTCGATTTAGCTTTGGTCGTTTTACTACTGAAGAAGAAGTAGATTACGCAATTGATTTAATTAAGAAAGCAATTGGTCATCTACGTGATATGTCACCACTTTGGGAAATGTTCAAAGATGGTATTGATTTAGAATCTGTTGAGTGGGCAGGTCACTAGTACGTTCAGTATTAGTGATAATTTGGAGAATATATTATGGCTTATAGCGAAAAAGTAATCGATCATTATGAAAATCCACGTAACGTTGGTTCATTAGACAAGAACGATCCAAGTGTAGCAACAGGTATGGTTGGTGCTCCTGCTTGTGGTGATGTAATGAAACTACAGTTAAAAATTTCTGATGACGGTGTTATTGAAGATGCTAAGTTTAAAACTTACGGTTGTGGTTCAGCAATCGCTTCAAGCTCATTAGTGACTGAATGGGTTAAAGGCAAGTCAATTGACGAAGCCGCTGCAATCAAAAATACTGATATTTCAGAAGAGCTTGCATTACCTCCGGTAAAAATTCATTGCTCTATTTTAGCTGAAGACGCTATTAAAGCTGCAATTGAAGACTACCGTAGTAAAAACGCTTAGTTTTCGGAGAACCCCATGTCTGTTACTTTGACAGCATCAGCAAAAGAACGTGTGCAATCATTCTTGGTAAATCGAGGTAAAGGCCTTGGTTTACGATTAGGAATAAAAACAACTGGTTGTTCAGGCTTTGCTTACGTACTTGAGTTTGTTGATGAGTTAAATGAAGATGATCAATTATTTACGATTGATGGTGTTAATATCATTATTGATGGTAAAAGTTTAGTCTACCTAGCGGGTATTGAATTAGACTTTACTAAAGAAGGCTTAAATGAAGGTTTTAAATTTACTAACCCGAACGCTAAAGGCGAATGTGGTTGTGGTGAATCGTTTAACGTTTAACAAGTTATTTCAGTATTGATATTTTCAACTAAATTATAAAAGTGCCTCATACCTAGTATGCAGAGCACTTTTTTATTATATAATGTCTATAAATTTATTCTTGTTGTTAGAGTAATTAAACGACACTTCGCTCTGTTTGTTCATTGGTTAAATTTGGAGTACGCCTTGAGTTATTTTGCTTTATTCGGTATTGAAGAATGTTTTAACATTAATGTGGCAAAGCTTTCACCTATTTATCAAACGTTACAAAAAACAGTACATCCTGATAAATTTGCCCATGCCTCAGCACAAGAGCAACTGATTGCAGTGCAAAAATCTGCTGAAATTAATGATGCATATCAAACACTAAAGCAACCGATAAAACGGGCAGAATACCTTTTAGTGCTTCGTGAATTTGATATGCCTTCAGAACAAGCGTCATTTCAAGATACACAGTTTCTAATGCAGCAAATGGAACTACGCGAAATGTTAGAAGATATTCAACATGCGAGTGATATTGATGCGGCAGTCTTTAATGCTAATGAAACCTTAGACACTGAATATGAAAAGCTTGCTTTATCAATGGAAAAATCGTTAAACAACAATAGCAACGAAGGAAATTTACTAGCAAGTAATGACTTGCGTAAACTTAAATTCTTCGAAAAATTACGTATTGAATTAGATCTATTAGAAGATCAACTATTTGATGATTAATATCAACTATCGATTAGGTTAGAAAGTTACTATGGCTTTATTACAAATAGCAGAACCAGGTCAAAGCACTGTTCCTCATGAACATCGTTTAGCTGCTGGTATTGATTTAGGTACAACCAACTCACTGATTGCTACAGTGCAAAGTGGGGTGACAAATACATTGGTTGACGATAATGGTAATGATATTTTACCGTCTATTGTCAGCTATCAAGAAAACGACGTGCTTGTTGGTGCTGCAGCAAAAGCTTATGCGATTAATGATGCTGAAAATACAATAGTTTCGGCAAAGCGTTTAATCGGTCGTAGCAAAAGTGATATTCAATCTGCTTACCCATCTTTACCTTATGAATTTATCGGAGACGATAACAGCCCAAACATCAATACGCGCCAAGGTGCTATTAACCCAGTTCAAGTGGCAAGTGAAGTTTTAAAAACCTTGAATGCACGTGCTGAAAAAGCATTAGGTGGAGAGTTAACAGGCGTTGTTATCACTGTTCCTGCTTATTTTGATGATGCTCAGCGTCAAAGCACTAAAAATGCAGCTAAAATAGCAGGCTTAAATGTTTTACGCTTATTAAATGAGCCAACCGCAGCGGCTGTTGCTTATGGCTTAGACTCAAAACAAGAAGGCGTTATTGCTGTTTATGATTTAGGCGGCGGTACGTTTGATATTTCAATTTTACGCTTAAATAAAGGCGTTTTTGAAGTATTAGCGACTGGTGGAGATTCAGCATTAGGTGGTGATGATTTTGATGCAGTGGTTGTTGATTATATTACCGAAAAAGCAGGTTTGGTTCGTCCACTATCATCTTCTTTAGAGCGAAAATTAACGCAACAAGCATGTACAGCGAAAGAGTCACTAACCTCATCTGATGAGCATACCATTGAAGTAACGCTTGATGATGGTAGTGTTTGGACTGATAATTTATCTAAAAAAGTGTTTGAACAATTAATTGCGCCTTTAGTCAGTAAAACGTTACGTGCTTGTCGTAGAGCATTAAAAGATGCTCAGATTAAAACCGACGAAGTCGTTGAAGTAGTTATGGTTGGTGGTTCTACGCGTGTACCACTAGTACTTAGCGATGTTGAAAAATACTTTAAGCAGCAACCGTTAACATCAATTGATCCTGACAAAGTTGTTACTATAGGCGCTGCAATTCAAGCAGATATTTTAGCCGGTAACAAACCAGACAGTGATGTATTACTACTTGATGTTATTCCATTATCATTAGGTTTAGAAACAATGGGAGGCTTAGTAGAAAAAGTTATTCCTAGAAATACCACTATTCCTGTTGCTAAGGCACAAGAATTTACTACCTTTAAAGATGGTCAAACAGCGATGGCGATTCACGTATTACAAGGTGAACGTGAATTAGTTGAAGACTGTCGTTCGTTGGCTCGTTTTGAACTTCGCGGTATTCCTCCTATGGCTGCTGGTGCTGCACATATACGTGTGACATTTAAAGTAGATGCTGACGGCTTATTAGAAGTAACGGCAATGGAAAAATCAAGTAATGTCCAGTCAAGCATTGTAGTTAAACCGTCATTTGGTTTAGAAGATACTGAAATTACACAAATGATTTTAGATTCAATGTCGAATGCCAAAGAAGATATTTCAGCGCGTATGCTTAAAGAGCAACAGGTTGAAGCGGCTAGAGTGATCGAAGTATTGCAAGCAGCAATTGCTGTCGATGCGGCTTTACTCAATCAAGAAGAACTTGAGCAAATAACTGCGGGTATTAAAGCGCTGGCCGATATTAGCCAGGGTTCTGATGTTGCTGCTATTGAGCAAGCAATAGAGAAATTAGGTAGGTTGACCGATACGTTTGCAGAGCGCCGTATGGACTCATCAATCAAAGTTGCCTTAGCTGGTCAAACAGTTGACGAGCTATAAGTTTATATAACATTTAAGAAGACGATTATGCCAAAAATTATTGTATTACCTCATGAAGAGTTATGTCCAGAAGGTGCTGTATTAGAAGCTGATACAGGTGAAACAGTGTTAAATGTTATTTTAAAGAATGATATTCATCTTGAGCATGCTTGTGAAAAAGTGTGTGCTTGTACGACATGTCATATTGTTGTACGTGAAGGTTTTGATTCTTTAGAAGAAAGCGATGAGCTTGAAGATGACATGTTAGATAAAGCGTGGGGGTTAGAGCCTGAATCACGCTTAAGCTGTCAATCGGTTGTTGATAGTGAAGACTTAGTGATAGACATTCCACGTTATACTGTCAATATGGTATCAGAAAACCATTAATATTTAGTTAAAAACAGGTGACATAAAAAAAGGGAATAACGTAATTGTTATTCCCTTTTTTGCATTTATAAACTAACGACTTTATTAAGATCGATTGCTAACTGGGTTAATAGTTCACGCATTTTACTTACAGAGTGAGTAAAACCATCTACTTCAAGAGCTGTTTCTAAATAAAATGGTTGTTGAGGTGGTTGTATTAATTGCTGATTTTCATCATTAATAGCTTTATCAACCCATTGAAAGTTACCTGTTAAAATTATATTACCCGTTTTGGACGCATGAAAATGCTCGATAGTTATAAATAACTTATTACTTGGGTACCTAGCAGCATTGCCCTTTACTAAGGTGTAATTATTCGTACTGCTTGAGTTATTTAATTCAAGCGCTAAGGCTACCATAATGTCACTTTTTAATGGCTCTGCCCATAAATGTGATTGTGCGTAATATAACGAGTGTTCATCTATTTGCATTGCGATAAACGGTTGTTGTAAATATTCAGCAACTTCAATAATAAGTACAACTTCTTTTTTCTTCGGTTGTTCACTATCTGTAGAAATTAAACTGATTGATTTATTAATAGAAGGTGAGTTCAATAAATAATATTTGGTTTCTAATGTATCAGAAGTAGAGCTACAGCTAGCTAAACATAAGATACTAATAATTATTGCGAAAATTTTCATTGTGTTGCTCCTGAACTCTTCTTAGGTTGTATTTCACGCTTAATACCAGAGTCAAAAATAAAGCTGTTAGGCTTTTTATTTAATTTATTAAATAAAGGTTTTAATTCATGTAATAAACCCGTTAACGCTGATAATGTCTTTTGCAATTCATCATAGCTTTGTGAGCCTGATGAATAATCTTGACTTAATATTGATACGTTATTTAATGTACTAAGTATTTGTTTGGTTAATTCTTCTTCATTTAAATTATCTAGTACATCAGAAAACTCATCAGTGACTTCTTGGAAATCTAATGCTGCAGTATTAAATTCACTAATTAATGAGTTACTGTTATTAAGTACATCGTTTAAAGGGAGGCTATTTAATGTATCAATAAAGTTTTCAGCTTTTGCTGCAAGCTGTGTAAATTCGCCATCAACAGACGGTATTACAGGCTGACCAGTATAGGTTTCAATGTTATCAACCGGTTGGTCATCGTAATGTTCTAATTGAACAAATAAGCTACCTGTCAATAAACTACCTGTTTTTAATATTGCTTTTAAGCCATCTTTGATCCACAAGTCATTACGTTCAGCTAATAATTCCCTCCCCTCATGGTTGTCAGGCATACCCATACGACCAGGTTGCATACTAATTAAAATTGGGATTTTGAAACCTTTTTGTGTCATATCATGCTGTGTAGCTTCAGAAAGCATATTTGTATTAAGTACCTCTCCGACCTTAACCCCTCTATACTCTACAGGAGCGCCAACATTTAAGCCTCTGATAGTATCATTTACTAGAATGACAAAGGTTAATGCATGTTTGTAGCGCTGATCACTGGCCAATTCATAATTAGGATAAATATCAAAGGTTTCATCTTCTTCTACACGTTCACCAAATGGCATGCCTTTGGGGACACTAAACGTTACACCATTAGTTAAAATAGTTTCTATGTTTCCAGTTTGTATACTTAAACCGTCAGCATTAAAATCAACAGTGTAACCACTTACATCCCAGAAACGCGTGTTTGCAGTTATAAGAGTATGGTAAGGGGCTTTAATGAAAGCATCGTAATAAACGACTCTGTCTTCAAAGTCGAAGCTAGTATTTTCAAATTGCCCAACGGTTAAACCCTTATAAATAATAGGGTCGCCACGTGAGTATGCAAACTGATCGTTACTGTTTAAAATAATACGTAAACCAGGTGTACCTAGAGGTGTAAGAGGTGGCTCGTTTAAGGCAGTGAAATGGGTACTTACTTCATCAGAAACACCTTCAGACATTTCAATATAAACACCAGAAATAAGAGTTTCTAAACCTGAAACACCAGTATGAGATATTCTAGGAGACACTAACCAAAATTGACTATCTTCATGTAACAAATAATCAGCTGACTTTGAAACTCGTAATGTTACAGTAACACCCTTGCTATGTTCATTTAGCTTAATTGATTTTATTTCGCCAATATCAACATTTTTAGCCTTTAGTTTTGTTTTACCAACTTGCATGCCTTGTGCATTATCAAAATCAATCGTAATTAAAGGGCCCTTAGTACTCCATTCGTAATAAACCATCCATAAGCCAATAAATACGGCAACAAAAGGAACTAACCAAATAATTGATATTCTTTTGGTTTTAGCTACTTTAGCTTCTAATGATGGTTCGGTGTTTTGTTTAGAGTTTTCTGTCATGGGAGTCCTGCCAAATTAATTTTGGTTCAAAGGTCATTGCTGCTAGCATAGTAATAACAACACTGCCAGAGAAGGCTAGTGTTGCAGCGCCAGGGTATATACTAATGGTATTACCTAATTGAATGAGTGAAGCTAAAATGATGACAACAAAAACATCTATCATTGACCAACGGCCTACCATTTCAGCAGCTCGGTAAAGCTTAGTTCTTTCATTGTGTAAAGAATTGTGAGATTTTTGTACGCTATAATTTAGCCAAGCTAAAGTAATAAACTTAGCTACAGGTACAGCAATACTGGCAATGAAAATAATAATGGCTATTGGATATGAGCCATGGTGCCATAATAATAAAACACCACCAAAAATTGTGCTCGGATCTTCTTGACCCAATACCTGGGTATCCATAATGGGAAATGTATTTGCGGGGATATAAAATATAACAGCAGTAATTAATAATGCCCATGTTTTTTGAATGCTAATACTTGGGTTAATTGGCTCATCTTTATGTAAATGGCTACCTTCAGAGCTCGTCTGTTTTTTTAGTTGATTAAAGCGCGAGTAAAATTCGTGTTTATCAATATGAAGTACTACGGCGGTCATCGATACAGCAAATAAACTTAATGATATAAAAGAAGGCCCAAGGCTAATATCAGCCATTGCTAGAATTTTTACTAGACTGACTAATACACCTACTAAGAATATTTCTACCATTGCCCATGGTAATAACCAAAAAATTAATGTTAATACTTTATCACCATAAGGAGGGAGTTTTTCTTTTTTTATGAAGCCTAAGAAGTAAATTAAACTACTTAAAATAAGTAATGGGATAATAAAAATAGTGAGTAACTGAATAACGGCAAGTATTCCGTAGTCATTTGAGAATAAAAAGTTGATGCTTTGAGTAACCGTTAATTTATTTTCTAGACCTTGGGCTGAAAAAGACAAAAATTCAAAGGGGATAGAGGCTATCAAGAAAATAATTGCAGATACTGATAATGCCAAAATTCGTTCGGTTGAGTTTTTATGTTTTGTGGTTAATACAAAACCACAACGAGGGCATAGTGCTTTTTCGCCAATATTCAATTTAGGTAAGTTAACATGCAACCCACATTCATGGCAGGAACATTGTAAATCGTTGCTTACGTTCATCTAACTCCCTAAAATGAAAACTAAATAATATCGGTAAAGTTATCGTTATTGATTAAAAATAATGTATTAGAATACCCAATATAACGTAAATACCTCAAATAGATAAGAGCAAATTAATATTATATGTTTAAAAAGTAAACTTATAAGTAAAACATCATCGCAAAATGACATGCGGCAGCTAATAATACGAATATGTGCCAAATAGCATGGTTATACAGAATACTTTTCTTTACATAAAAAAATACACCTGAGCTGTAAAGTAAACCACCTGATAATAAAAGAATAAGTCCTTGAATAGGCAATGCAATGTAGAGCTTGTTAATGATAAAAAGTGACATAAACCCCATACCTAAATAAGTCGATAAAGATAATACTTTATATTGTGTGCCAAAAATCACCTTAAATATAATGCCTAATGTCGCTAATCCCCAGATAACTATTAGTAAATTCTTCGTTAATGACCCTTCGAATAAAGTGACTAGTAAAGGTGTATAAGTACCGGCGATTAATAAATATATAGCGCAGTGATCAAGTGTTTTAAATTTACGTTTTAAGTTAGTAGTTTTAACTGCGTGATAAAAAGTAGAAGCGAGTAATAAGGTGATTAATGAGCAACCATAAATAAAAAATGCAATAAGTCTGCTGATGTTAGTTTGGTTGAATTCATGAGCGAATAAGAAAAACAAACCAATAACCGCAAATAAGGCACCAACACCATGAGTTAATGTATTAGCTAACTCTTCTTTTGCAGAGTAGGTTGAATCTGTTTTTAATGGTGAGGTAGGCATAATTTACTACTCTTATAGTTAGTAGTAATGTAACTACAATTATAGCCAGCAGGTGCAAAGCATATTTGGTTAAGGTAACAGAACCAAACAATGATTGTAAGTGAGCCTACTTTTTATTATTTATGCATATAAACTGATTATAAATAACTTTTAACAGAGATATAAATATGCTACTGTTTATTCATACAGTTCCTGTGTGCTATATCATTTTAGTCTGGTTTCTAACATTCTAACTCTTAATTGTTTAGAAATGTGTTTACTAATTAACTTTGTAGCTTAAATATTATTGAGGAAATCTAATGGCAGTTGAAAGTCGCTTTGTTGTAATAAGAAATGGTGTGGAGGTTCAAACGTTCATGGATAAAAAAACAGCAGATGATTATGACAAAATGTTGGATATTGCTGATAATTTAATGGGAGTTTTTAATAAGGCACCAGTAGAGCTATCAGAAGACGTTATCGAAGAGCTTAGTATTTATTTAGCACAAAATAGAGATGATGTACTTGTTGCTATTCAAGCTAAAAAAGCCGCAGTAAAAAAGGCAGCTAAATCAGCAACAAAACCAGCGACTAAGAAAGATACAGCTGACGCTAACAATGAAGATATAAAGTAATTCATTATTTTTGTTTTTAGCGATATTTGATCAAGAATTATTCATTAAGTTACAAATACAATTGTGTTTAACTATCAATTATACTTTAGTAAAAAACGTAAAACGCTAGGACTACAAGTCAAAAAAGGGCAGCTGACTGTTCGTGCGCCGAGTTTTTTAACAGAAGCACAAGTGGAAGCGTTTGTTCTAAGTAAGAAGTTATGGATAGAAAAGAAGCTAGCATTATCTCAACAGCCCGACATTAAAAGTACATCTACTTTTGATTACTCTGATGGTGATACTTTATTTGTTTTCGGTATAAAACGAATTATATCTATTCAACAACAACGCTTAGTTCATGAAAAACAGAACCCGCTAAACAATACTTCAGATGTAGATTCCAATATTACGTTGACATCGCAGCAACTTATTATCACTTTACCTACTGAGCAATATCATGCTTCAGATAGGCGTTTATTTGTTAGAGCAATACTTCAGCAATGGTTTGATGAGCAGATTTCCCAGTATGTATTAAGTGTATTACCTGTATTTGAGCAGCAAATGAACTTGTTTTCTCAAGGTGTTAAATTTCGTATTTATAAGTCAAGGTGGGGAAGTTGTAATAGTAGGCAGCAATTAACCTTTAATAGCTTGCTAGCCATGGCACCACATTACGTTATTGATTATGTAATAATTCACGAATTAGCGCATATTAAACACATGAATCATTCAATCATTTTTTGGCAATTAGTTGATTGTTATTGTCATCAGGTTGATAGCGCAAAAACTTGGCTTAAAGCACATCATAAAGTTCTTCATTTACCAGATTAAATAACTTAAATTTCGTTATTATTTTATCTTTATTGTTACTTCTTTTATATCTACGATTAGTTGGCGTTTTAAACGTTTTTTTGTTGACAAAACTACACTTTTCAGGCATTTTATCGCCATGAAAAATATTACCAGCCAAACCATCATTATTATTACTACCACCCGTACTGGGATGGTGGTCAACGGCTGACATGTAAAAGATTAAATTACTGTTAAAGCTCGTGACCAAAGGTTACGGGCTTTTTCATTATATAGGGGAAGCAAAAATGCGAGTTTTAAAATTTGGCGGTTCTTCACTTGCTGGCGCAGAAAAGTTTGTGCAAGTGGCTCAAATTATCCAAAATAAACGTAAAGAATCACCAGTTGCGGTTGTTGTTTCTGCACCACAAGGTGTAACAAACCACTTAGTTGCATTGGCAAATAGTTCTATTGATACAGCACAAATAGAACAAGGTTTAAGTCACTTTAAACAAGCAATTACTACCATTATTGACGGTTTATCTTCAAGCGTTTCAGGTTTTGAACGTTCAACAGCGGATGCTGCGTTACAAAGCAATGAATTAGAGTTACGTCATTACTTAGAAGGAACCGTGTTATTAAAATACTGTCCTGAACATATTGTTGCTCGTATTATTAGTACTGGTGAGCGCTTAAGTGTTGCATTATTAAGCTCTATTTTAACAGCTCAAAAGCAAGATGTATTAACGCTTTCTCCTGAAAAATTCTTATTTACTAATGATTCATCACTCAATGCTATTGCTGATTTAGTTAAATCTAAAGAGCAGTTTGAAGCCGCTTATGGTGAAATTAGTAACATTGCAGTTATGCCTGGCTTTATTGGTGTGAATAGTCAAAATGAAGTGACTACGCTAGGTCGTAATGGTTCTGATTATTCAGCTGCTGTTCTAGCGGTCTGTTCACAAGCAGAGTGTTGTGAAATTTGGACTGACGTTGACGGTGTATTTAACGCTGACCCTCGTTCAATCAAAGAAGCAAGCTTAATTGATTACTTGTCGTATCAAGAAGCAATGGAGCTATCTTATTTCGGCGCTTCTGTATTACACCCAAAAACAATTGGCCCAATTGCTCAGCATCATATTCCTTGTTTAATTAAAAACACAGGTAACCCTGAAGCACCAGGTACGTTAATTGCCAACGAAAGTGATAACAAAAATATTGTTAAAGCTATTTCAAACCTAGATGACTTAACGATGGTTAATGTCTCAGGCCCAGGTATGAAAGGCATGGTTGGCATGGCAAGCAGAGTATTTGCAACAATGAGTAAAGAAAATGTATCGTTAGTCATGATTAGCCAATCATCTAGCGAATATTGCATTAGTTTTTGTATTCATACTGCTGACAAAGCAAGAGCTGAAGAAAGCTTAAAAGAAGAATTTGAATTAGAATTATTAAATGGCTTATTAGAGCCTATTGAACTTCGTGACAATTTATCAATTGTTTGTTTAGTGGGTGATGGCATGCAACAACAACAAGGTGTTGCGGCTAAATTCTTTACTTCTTTGGCGCAAGCACGTGTGAATGTTATTGCTATTGCGCAAGATTCATCTGAACGTAGCATTTGTGTTGTGATTGAAGAACGCAAATGTACTGACGCAATTAAAGTTGCTCACCAAAACTTCTTTACTAAACGCCCAACTATTGATGTGTTTTTAGTGGGCTGTGGTGTAGTTGGTAGTGAGTTAATTGAACAAATTAAACGTCAGCAACAAACATTAAAAGCTCAAAACATTGATTGTAAAGTATATGGTATTGCTACATCTAAAGGTATGTCTTTAAACAACGACGGTATCAATTTAGATGAATGGAAAGCAGCATTAGGTCAAAATACCGTTGAACTATCAGCGGCAAACTTAAAGTCATTTGTTCGTAATAATCATTTAATTAACCCTGTATTAGTTGATTGTACATCGAACGAAGCGTTAGCAATGAGCTATGTTGATTATTTATCTGAAGGCTTCCACGTTGTTACGCCAAACAAAAAATCAAATACTGATTCTTGGGAGTATTACCAAGAATTACGTAGTGCAGCACAACAAACTAACCGTCGTTTCTTATATGAAACTACCGTAGGTGCTGGCTTGCCAGTGATTGATACATTACAAGGCTTAATTAAAGCAGGTGATGAATTACAACAGTTTGAAGGTGTTTTATCAGGTTCGTTATCATACATTTTTGGTAAGCTTGATGAAGGTATGTCTATCTCACAGGCAACGTCTATTGCGAAAGACAATGGTTTTACAGAACCAGATCCTCGTGACGATCTAAGTGGAATGGATGTAGCGCGTAAGCTACTAATTATGGCACGTGAGTCAGGCATGCAACTTGAAATGTCTGATATTGATGTTGAATCAGCATTACCGGCAGACTTTGACGCAAACGGTTCTATTGATGAGTTTATGACAAACTTATCATCTATCGACAGTGTGTATGCAGAAAAAGTTGCTGCGGCCACAGCTGAAGGTAAAGTTCTTCGTTATATTGGTAATATTGTTGACGGAAAGTGCAAAGTATCAATTGAAGCAGTAGGTACTGATCACCCATTATTTAGCATTAAAGACGGTGAGAATGCTTTAGCAATTAAATCACGTTATTACCAGCCATTACCATTTGTTTTACGTGGTTACGGTGCTGGCGCTGCGGTAACTGCAGCGGGTGTTTTTGGTGATGTATTAAGAACGCTTGCTTGGGAGCAAACGCTATAATGACCCATTCAATTTTTGCTCCAGCATCAATTGGCAATGTGAGTGTTGGCTTCGATATTTTAGGCATGGCAGTAAAGCCTGTTGATGGTACTTTACTTGGCGATGTTGTTTCTATTGAAGCAGCATCAGAAAACACATTATCAGTTGTTGGTGCCTTTGCTAATAAATTGCCTAGCGATCCGAAAGAAAATATTGTGTGGCAGTGTATTGAGTTATTCGACAAATATTTAGTTGAAGCGTCTCATACAGTGCAAACAGTTAAATTGACACTTGATAAAAAAATGCCAGTAGGCAGTGGTTTAGGTTCAAGTGCATGTTCCGTTGTAGCTGCATTACACGCACTAAACGTGTTTTATAAAAAACCATTTAATGACATGCTAATGTTAACGATGATGGGTGAAATGGAAGCTAAAATTAGTGGTAGCTTACATTACGATAATGTTGCTCCGTGCTTTTTAGGTGGTTTGCAACTTATGCTACCTAGTACAGTAAATGTTACACGTACATTACCTGGTTTTAGTGATTACTATTACATTATGGCTTACCCAGGTATTGAAGTGTCAACTCGTGCAGCTCGTGAGGTACTTCCAACAAGTTATTCTCGTGCAGATGTAGTGACCTTTGGCCAAAATTTAGCAGCATTTGTTGATGCATGTCATCGTCAAGATGCAGAGCAAGCCTTTGCAAAATTTAATGATGTAGTTGCTGAACCTTACCGTAGTCACTTATTACCAGGTTTTGATAATGCTCGTAAAGAGCTACTTAGCATGGGTAGTGTTGCCGTAGGTATATCTGGCTCTGGTCCAACATTATTTGCTATATGCAATGATGCAGTTAAAGCCGAGCAACAAGCGCAATGGTTAAAAGAACATTATGTTCAAAATGAATTAGGTTTTGTACATGTTTGTCGTTTAGATGAACAAGGTGCTATTGAATTATCAGATGCTAGCGCATCGTAAGGATTAACTGTGAAATTTTATAACTTAAAAGAAAACGACGAACAGGTAAGTTTTGCACAAGCAGTAAAACAAGGCTTAGGTAAAAACCAAGGTTTATTTTTTCCTGAAACAATTCCTACGTTTGATAATATCGATGAATTATTGGCTATGCCATTAGTTGAGCGTAGCATTCAAGTATTAAAGCCGTTTGTTGAAGAGTCTTTAACTGACGAAGAGCTAACAGAAGTTGTGACTAATGCTTTTAATTTCTCTGCGCCTATCACGCATGTTAATGATAATACTGCATCGTTAGAGCTTTTTCATGGTCCAACGTTAGCCTTTAAAGACTTTGGTGCTCGCTTTATGGCGCAGTGTTTACAAAAGTTTAGTAATGGTAAAAAAATTACTATCTTAACGGCTACATCAGGAGACACTGGTGCGGCAGTAGCACACGCTTTTTACGGCATTGAAAATATAGAAGTAGTGATTTTATACCCGAAAGGTAGAATTAGCTTACTGCAAGAAAAAATGTTTACAACGCTAGGTGGAAACATTAAAACAATTGCAGTTGAATCTGATTTTGATGCTTGCCAGGCTCTTGTGAAAGATTCATTTAACGATGAAGAGCTGAAGCAAACAATTGGTTTAAACTCAGCTAATTCAATTAATATTAGTCGCTTATTAGCTCAAATTTGTTACTACTTTGAAGCGGTAGCGCAATTAAAAACAGCAAGTGTTGATGGTAAAATTACACAAGCACAGTTTGATAACATTGTATTTTCAATTCCAAGTGGTAATTTTGGTAACCTAACGGCAGGTGTATTAGGTAAAATTTTAGGTTTACCTATTAAACGTTTTATCGCAGCAACGAATGCTAACGATACAGTACCACGTTATTTAGAAACAGGTGAATGGTCACCGAATGATACCGTTGCTACTATTTCTAATGCGATGGACGTTAGTAATCCAAATAACTGGCCACGTGTTGAATTTATGTTAAAGTCAGGCTTTATACCTCAAGACAGTGTATCTTCGGTTTCAATTGACGAAGAAGAAACACAAATGACGGTGACAAAGTTAAATGCAGAAGGTTATGTAAGTGAACCTCATGCCGCAGTTGCTTATAAAGCATTAAAATACAGCATGACTGAAGATGAGTATGGTGTATTTTTAGGTACAGCACATCCGGCTAAGTTTAAAGAAGTGGTAGAAAGTATTTTAGGCAACCCTATTGGTTTACCTAAAGAGCTTGCTGATTGTGCAAGTGAAACTATTTTATCATCAGAAATGCAGGCAGACTTTGCTCAGTTAAGAGCTTTTTTATTAGCAAATAATAGCTAATTACTTGAACTCACTTTCTGAATAAACTAAAAACCTGATGATAACATCAGGTTTTTTTATGCCTTTTTAATAAGTTTGCAGCTTAATTTACATGCTTTTAAATTTAGCAATGTTTTGTGCAATTAAGTTAATTAGCTTTTGTTGTGCTTGCTGACTAGACCATGCAATATGCGCTGTAACAATCAAATTACTAGGCATGCTTTGTAATAAAATATGTTCACTACTTGGTGGCTCTTGAGTGAGAACATCTAAAATAGCACCACCGATCAAATGATTTTTAAGAGCATAAGCTAATGCATCTTCATCAATAATTGCACCTCTAGCTGTATTTATTAACAGTGCATGTGATTGCATTTTTTCAAAAACAGAATGAGAAAATAACTTCTCTGTATCTGGCGTTTGAGGGCAATGTAATGAAACAATATCTGCCTGCTCTAACATAGCATCAAAGCTTACTCTCCCCGTTCTGATAGGCTGGTGATTTAATCGTTCTGCAATTAGCACTTTCATACCAAAAGCAATAGCAACTTTTTCAATTTGTTTGGCGATATCACCATAACCTACTAAGCCAATTGTTTTTGAACTAAGTTCATCAAACTTTGATGCATGTATACAGAAGGTCTGACTATTTGACCATTCACCACGGTTAGCTTTTTGGCTATTTTCAGCTGTTTTAGTGAAAAAATTAAGTAATCCAGTAAAGACATACTGACTTACTGATGAAGTGGAGTAACCAGCTACATTCATTACAACGATGTTATGCTTTTTAGCTGCGTTTATATCTATATTGTTAGTGCCAGTTGCAGCGACACAAATAAGTTTTAATTTAGGTAATTTAGCCATAATGTCGCTATTAATAATGACCTTGTTAGTAATAATTACATCGACATCGCAACAGCGTTTTAGTACATCACAAGCTTGGGTCGTAGGATATAAGGTTAAATTATCTAGTTGGTCTGCAATTACATCCATTGAAATACTGGGAATAAATGTTTGTTGATCTAAAAATACTGCTTTCATGATGCCTACTTTTAAAAAATACTTTATGCTAGTAGCATAAAGTATTCTTGTTCTAATGATAAGATAATACTTATTGTAAAATTCTTTGAGTTGGTTTAATGAAAACAATAAAGAAAAAAATACACGAGTTGTGGCATACGAACTGTCCTTACTGTAAGCGTATGCGATTACTTATCTTGTGGTTAGTTGTCATGTTAGTAATTGATTATTTTAGTTTTCAACTGATTTTCTAACTTCTTGAGTTTATTTAGTAATTGTTATAATTAAATGCTGTTTTGTTGAACGCTATTGCTCTATATTAATACGAATCATATCTATTTGTTTTATGGAGTTTTACAATGAAAAATACTACCTATCGACCGTTATATATTCCTTATGCGGGTCCAAGCTTACTCGAAACACCATTACTAAATAAAGGTAGTGCTTTTACCAAAGAAGAACGTGAGCATTTTAATTTAGCTGGATTATTGCCACCTCGATATGAAACTATTGAAGAGCAAGAAGAGCGTGCATATATGCAATTCAGCAGCTTTGAAACAGATATGAACAAACATATTTATTTACGAGCGATTCAAGACAATAATGAGACTTTGTATTACAAGTTAATACAAAAGCATATTGAAGAAATGATGCCTATTATTTATACCCCAACAGTAGGTGATGCATGTGAGCAATTTTCTGATATATACCGCAGTTCAAGAGGGTTATTTATCTCATATGAAGACCGTTTTCAGCTAGATGACATTCTTAGAAATGCTACGAAAAATAAAATTAAAGTCATTGTGGTTACTGATGGTGAGCGTGTTTTAGGCTTAGGAGATCAAGGCATTGGCGGAATGGGTATTCCCATTGGTAAGTTATCACTTTATACCGCATGTGGCGGTATTAGCCCTGCTTATTGTTTACCTATTATGCTTGATGTTGGTACAAATAATCAAAAACTATTAGATGATCCTATGTATATGGGAAGACGTCATAATCGTATTGAGCAAGATGAATATAATGAGTTTGTTGATTTATTTATTAATGCCGTTAAGCGACGTTGGCCACAAGTCATGCTTCAGTTCGAAGATTTTGCACAGCCTAATGCAACACCGTTATTAAAACGTTACCGTGATGAACTTTGTTGTTTTAATGATGATATTCAAGGTACAGCTTCTGTTACTGTTGGAACCTTACTCGCTGCTTGTCGCAGTAAGCATGTTAAATTATCTGAACAGAAAGTTACCTTTGTCGGAGCTGGCTCTGCTGGCTGTGGTATTGCAGAACAAATTATTACGCAGATGATGAGCGAAGGTATTTCTGAGCAGCAAGCACGTAGCCAAATATTTATGGTTGATCGACACGGCTTACTTACTAAAGGCATGACAGGATTACGTGACTTCCAAGAAAAGTTAACACAAACTAATGAGCAACTTTCACCTTGGTCTATTTCTGGTGAATATGCGTCGTTATTAGAAGTGATGGAAAATGCACATCCAGATATTTTAATTGGTGTTTCGGGTCAATCAGGTCTATTTAGTGAAGATGTTATTAAAACAATGAAAAAGCATTGTGATTTACCTATTATTTTCCCATTAAGTAACCCGTCTAAGCAAGTCGAAGCTACACCTGAACAGGTAATTAATTGGACTAAAGGTAAGGTAATCATTGCAACAGGAAGCCCTTTTGAACCTGTTGAATATGAAGGAAAGCAATACCCTATTGCACAGTGTAATAATAGTTATATTTTCCCAGGTTTAGGCTTAGCGGTTGTTGCTGCCAAAATCAGTCGCATTACTGACGAAATGCTAATGGCAACAAGTGAAGCGTTAGCGCAAGAATCTCCTTTAGGAAATGGTAGAGGTGATGATTTATTACCAGGATTAACGTCAATTTCTTGTATTAGTAAGCAAATTGCATTTGCTGTTGCAAAGGTTGCTTATAAACAGGGCTTAGCTTTAGAAATACCTGATGATGTTTTATTAGCTAAAATTGAAAGTAACTTTTGGCAACCCGCTTACCGTCAATACAAACGCGTTAGTTCGTGATATTAAAAAATTAATATTTTCTTACTAAAAGCAACGCTTGTTACCTGTCGTTGATTTTTTGAAGTAGTAACTCTTGATAAGAGTTACTACTTTTTATATACAATTTCAATAACAGTAAAACTAGTGTTTATTTATATTCATTTCAGTATTAAACACTAACATTTCATTTTCGACAGTTAATACTCTAGCTTCAACTTCGTGGTTATGTTTTATAACTAATTGTCCAATACCACTGCCATTATATAAAGAATTATAAGTTTTACCTTTGTGAAAATTAAGGCTAGATGATTTACTTTCTTTATTATTCATTGGCGAGTAATAATTTTCTTGGTGACTAGGCTTTTGTTCAGAAATACGCATACGTCTTCGTTTAGTGAACCAGTTTAACGGAGAGTAACGACCATATAAGTAATAATTTAATCTTTCTAAGTTTTTAATGAGGGTATCTGGAAAGGCGTTTTTAATGCCACTACAAGTAATTTGTATAATTGTTGAATTTGTTCTGATGAAACGATGGGTGATTTGGTAAACAAATGAGTAATGTACGTCACCTGACAATATAATAAAGTGAGGCGGGGTTTTATGATGCCTAAAAATATTTAATATTACATTCGCGGTACCTTTATGTGCCATCCAGTTTTCAGCATCTACGGCAAGTGGTTGACCAAAAAAAGTAAAGGTGCGCTGTATAGTCTCAATTATTTTAATCCCGTAAATAGGTGCTGGTGATACCATTATCACTGACGGTTGATTAATTAACTCAACTTGTAAAGCACATAGTGATTCCCAGTCCATTAAGCCTGAAGGTTTATTTGCGTTACTTTCAGAGCGCCATCGATTTGTACGCGTATTTAATACCACAATCTTTGGTGTGGTATTTAGTTGATAATGCCAACCATCAAATTGATATAATTCATCAATTAACTCGTTATGTTGAACGCTATCAAGACCATTATCTGTATAGGTGTTTTTTGTTTTGTTCAATAATGTATTGAAATTTTTGGGCGCATTACCCCAGCCCTGACATAGAAAGTAAGCAAGTAAAGCGTTGCCGATAATACGCTTGGAAAATGGATGGTTATATGCTGCTTCTTCCCAGCCACGTGTTAGGTTCCAGTCATCGGTAATATCATGATCATCAAAGATCATATAACAGGGTATATGAGCCATTGCTCTACTAACATTCGGTAAGGTTTCAATAAACTGGTTTATTATGACTAATTCTTTTTCATACTGAGGTTTAAAGCGCTGGTGTATCTTATTGTTTTGTTCGATATTGGTTAACGACCAAGGTGTCGGTGACCACACCAGCAAGTACATAGCAAACATTTCCGCGCTGGTTATTAAGTGATTATTAGCACTAATTGATGAGAATATCGGAGCAGCTTTACCGCTATATAGCTTATTAAATAATGATTGAGGTATGGGCTTTTTAGGTAAAATATGTGTTCGTTGGTAATAGTTATGTTCATGATTGAGTAAATCACCTGAACTGGTCATATTTTCATTTTCGGGGTTTTTCCAGCCCTCATCATATAAACCTAACCGGTCAATTAATTGATGAATAGCAACCAACATTGGCCCAGCTACATCATCACAATATACTTGATCGCCAGACATCATTAACAATGAAGGGCGCTCTTGAATTTGTTCTTCAGCTATAGTGTTAACTAAAATATCGTCAACGGTAGCCAGACCGTCTTTACTGGGAAAGTGAGGCTTTCTGCAAGAGCCATGTAATAAATTATTCGTATGCTGGCTAACAACAAAGTTTGGTAACTTATCACTGTTATAGTATATATGTGTTGCTTCTTTAGATAGTGAAGTAGTGATGACTTGGTTTTTGTTGTTTCCTGAAGTTTGCTGAATAAATTGAATGTCGTATTCAATAACACTGGTCTCTGTAAGTGCTGCTTTCAATGGTATTGAAATGAGTTGAATAAATGCAGATTGACCTATTTGTACTTGTTGACATTGGGTCGTGAGTTCTTCATTAAATAATACCTCAGAGGTGCTTTTATTTATTAAATGACAGCGTAATGAGCATGACCTTGATGTCACCAGCCAAAAGTTGATTTGTTCAAAGTCACAATGACGAACAATGGGACCAGCCAATAAAATAGGTAAGGGGGCGTTTGTTAATGTTGTCATATATATTTGTTAATTTGCAAAATTTAAATGAATTAATTGTTGTTAGCCGATAATATATATTAATCTAAATAAGTAGCAGCAATAATCGTATTTTTACCTGAAGATTTAGCTGTGTATAAAGCATGGTCAATCGACTTTAATACTTCTTGGAATGATTGACCTTTTGATTCAGTAAAACCAAAAGATGCTGTAAATGTTAGTGATTGTGTTCCAGAGAAGTTTAGTTTATTTTGTTCAAAATTCTTTCTAACTCTTTCTAATGTGTTTTCTGCTTGATTATGAGTTGTATTAGGCAGCAAAATAATAAACTCTTCACCACCAAAACGTCCACAAATATCAACATCTCTTAATGTACTTTGTAATAATTTAGTTGCGTTAATTAAGACTTCATCACCAATGTCGTGACCATATGTATCATTGATTCTTTTAAAGTTATCTATATCTAATAATGCTATACATAAAGGTTGCTTATAACGGTAGGCTAAGTTTTTATATTGCTCATATTCTTTAATAAAAGCGCGTCGATTTAATAATGATGTGAGACTATCAGTACTAGCAAGAATATTGAGTTTCTCTTCACTTTTAACTCTTAGCTTGATCTCATTTTTTAATTGCCAGTTAATTCTTACAATAAATAACATAATAATGACAGATATTACTGAAACTATACCAATAATTAAAAACCAAGTGTAAAGGCTTTTATTAAAAGGTTGAGGCGGTGAAAAAACAAATTCACCAAGTAATTCTTTGCTAAACACCATATTTTTTTCGATTAAAATATCAGCCATACTATCGATGCGCTTTTCAAAAATGTGTCCAATAGGAACCAACTTTGATGTCACTAAGTTGTTCACTGTTAATGCCTCGTAACGCATATGGTTTAACGATTTGTTTTTATTATAATATTTATGAATAATTTGAATTATTTCTTCAGAATTGTTTTTGGCATAATGCCAACCTTTTAAAGAGGCTTGTTTGAACCTTTCAACGGCTTTAGGGTCTGTTTTTATATGTTTTTCATTTGTAAATAAAAAATCACTATAAAAATCTACATCATACAGAGAAGGGGATAAAATATGATAATCTATACCAAGTTCTTCCAAGTAAAATGGCTCATTTGTTAGATATGAATTAAAAGCGTCTGTTTTTCCGTCAAGTAAATCAGTGAGTTTGTAAGAGCTTTCTTGTTGAGTAATTTGGCTTTCATTTAAGCCAGCAGCACGTAACATTGCGATTAAGTCAGTATCGTTGTCGCCTAACAGCATCACTTTTTTGTTTTTAAGTTTTTCAACAGTGTCTATTTTTGAGCTTGCTAATGTTAGCAATACCGATGGCGACTCTTGAAATATGGCAGCTAATGCCACTAATGGCTTTCCATTTAAACGGTTAATCAATACTTCTGCATTGCCGACCGCAAAATCTACTTTGCCTAATAATAATTCATTGACAGGTTCAATATTAACGCCACCGGCAATAATGTCTACATTAAAGCCTGCCTCGCTATAAAAGCCTTTATGTTTTGCTGCATAGTAGCCCGCGAATTGGTATTGATGATGCCATCTTAACTGTAATTTTATTTTCTCAAGTTCATTGGCCTGAGTAGGATATGCATTGAATAATATATATAACATTAATGCTAAACTAAAAATCCGTTTTAATTGAAGTGACATAAAAAGTACTATTGAAAATAATGTCGATATCATAAACAACTTTTTTACATACTGCTACAGTCAACCAAATTTACCTTCAATAACTTTCTTTAAAATTTGAAAGCCTTAACTTATGCTACAAATAAAAATTTATCGGTAATTTATTTTACTTATTATTATGGTATGATTTTTTACTGATAAATGAAGAGCTTTGGGTTGATTCCACTCTTTAAATAACTTAATAAAGGTATAAAAATGGCTATAGAGCGTACATTTTCAATTATAAAACCCAATGCAATTACAAAAAATGTAATTGGCCAAATCATCAATCGTTTTGAAACTGCTGGTTTAGCTGTTGTTGCTTCAAAAATGTTACATTTAACACAAGAACAAGCAGAAGGTTTTTATGCCGAGCATGAAGGCAGACCTTTTTTTGAACCTCTCATTAAGTTTATGATATCAGCACCTGTTATTGTTCAAGTGTTAGAAGGTGAAAATGCAGTAGCTCGTCATCGTGAAATTCTAGGAGCAACAAACCCAGAAGATGCTCTTGCAGGAACAATTAGAGCTGATTTTGGCGATTGTTTACGCGAAAATGGTACTCATGGTTCTGACTCATTAGCATCTGCTGCACGTGAAATAGCGTACTTTTTTGCAGACTCTGAAGTACTTTCTCGTTAAGTATAATTATTCATTAATTTCATTTGATGTCGCCAAAATGCTGTAAATGTATGTTTACGGCATTTTTTTAAACTGAAAATATTTTCTTTTACATTTCTTTATTAACAGCACTTAGATTTTTATAATACTTTTCATGAAATTGATTAGGAACGTAGCTAAATAAAGTTTTGTTCTATAGGTGATTTTGATAGAATAGTAAGTTACCTGCGTTGTGATTATTTACGAATATAATTTTCTAAAAATACAGCGCTTAATTGTGCTGATAACACAATGATATATATTAATATTGCATGAATACAAACTTGCTTTTCCTAATTTTTATTGAGATATGTTTGAATGACTGACATTGCTGCAAAAGTAAATCTACTAAATTTTGATCACCAAATGATGCGTGATTATTTTGATTCCATTGGTGAGAAACCTTTTAGGGCAGATCAAATTATGAAGTGGATGTATCACTTTGGTTATGACGACTTTGAAAAAATGACCAACATTAATAAAAAGCTGCGAGAAAAGTTACAGCGTAATTGTGTGATTGAAGCCCCTGAAATCTCTGAAAAACAAGTATCTAAAGATGGTACTATTAAATATGCACTTCGCTTGAAAGGCGGGCAAGAAGTTGAAACAGTATGGATTCCTGAGAACAACAGAGCTACATTATGTGTTTCTTCACAGGTTGGTTGTGCATTAGAATGTACATTTTGTTCTACAGCACAGCAAGGGTTTAATCGAAACTTGTCTGTATCTGAAATTATTGGTCAAGTCTGGCGTGTTGCTAATGATATTGGTGCAACACGTATTGCTGGTACTCGTCCTATTACTAATATTGTAATGATGGGTATGGGTGAGCCATTATTGAATATGAAGAATCTAATCCCTGCGTTAGACACTATGCTTAATGATCTTGGTTATGGTTTGTCAAAGCGTCGTGTTACAGTGAGCACGTCTGGCGTAGTACCTGCATTAAGTATGCTAAAAGAAAAAATTGATTGTGCACTAGCTATATCAATTCATGCGCCAAATAATGCATTACGAGATGTGCTTGTACCGATAAATAAAAAATATCCTCTTGAAGATTTTGTCAAAGCATCAGGAGAATATATAAAAGGCTCAAAGGCTAATAAACAGGTAACTATAGAATATGTAATGCTTGATCACGTTAATGATAGTACTGACCAAGCACACGAATTAGCACGTGTATTAAAAGATGTTCCAAGTAAGATAAATTTAATTCCATTTAACCCTTATCCAGGTTCACCTTATAAGCGATCAAGTAACTCTAGAATTGATCGATTTGATAAAGTATTGCAAACTTATGGTCTAACTGTGATTACTCGACGAACTCGAGGTGATGATATTGATGCAGCTTGCGGTCAGCTGGCCGGTGATGTGCTTGATAGAACAAAGCGTACTGCGGCCACTTTAGACAAAAATGAAGAAAATAATATAACAATAAAAACAATGTAGTTATTCTATTTTATCAATAAAATAACTTTTAACCTTAGGATTAGGCATGAAAATACATCAATTAGGGATTCTGTCACTATTTTTGACTACACTGTCAGCCTGTGTGACTCAGCAATTAGTTGATGAAAATAATAAGCAAATTGTTCGACAAGAGGCAACAGGTGAACAGCTTGCTTTAACCCGTATCTCGTTAGCGTTAAGCTACTTAAAAATTGGTGATGTTACTCAAGCAAAATTAAACCTTGAAAAAGCAAAAAACTTTGCTCCTCGTATGGTAAGTGTGCATACTGGATTTGCTCACTTTTATGAAAGCGTTGGTGAAACTGATTTAGCCATCGATTCATATGAGAAAGCATTAGTACTTGATGACAATAATCCTGATACCTTGAATAATTACGGTGTGTTTTTATGTAAACAAGGACAGCTTGCTGAAGCACAAAAACAAATCTTAAAAGCGATTGCAGTTCCTACTTACCTACGTGTTGCTGAAAGTTATGAAAACTTAGGTTTATGTCATTTAGCTTCAGATAACTTCAAAGAAGCTGAGTTTTTTATTGATAAAGCTATTGCACACAGTTCTCAAAGAGCTTCGTCAGTACTACAAATGGCTATTATTCAATATGCAAAAGGTGATTATAGCCAAGCAAATAGATTAGTTAAGCACCATGACACGGTTAATCGTCGTTATTCTCCTCGTTCATTAGCGCTATCATATCGTTTAGAGCGTAAGTTTAATGCGCGAGATAAAGCAAAAGGGTATGCGAATATATTAGTAAGTACGTTTCCTAATAGCCAAGAAGCTAAAGAATATATTACTTCAAGTCTAACAAACTCTGAAGGAGATAAGCTTGCTAAGCGTTATCAAGTTTATAAACAAAAAAATAAACCTAAACGTCGTCTCAAATTTTCACCTAATAAAGAACCGGTAGTTGTTATTCAAGCAAGTGGCCCTTTACGAGCTAAGCCTAAATCGGTCATTGAAACTAAAAAAGTGATTGCTACACCATTAACAGCTGTTATTGCATCTGCGCCTAAAGTCACTAATCGTGTAATTACACCGGTGAAAGTAGCACGTGATACCCAAGCTGTTATTACACCTTCACCTAAAGTCGCTGATCGTGTAATTGCACCCGTTAAAGTAGTGCGCAATACCCAAGCTGTTATTTCTCCTTCGCCTAAAGTTGCTGATCGTGTGGTTACTCCAGTGAAAGTTACGCGCAATATTCAACCTATTATTGAACCAGCACCTAAATTATCAGAGCGTGTTGTTCGTTCTCCGAAAGTGAAGCGCCAATTACAGCAAGTTATCGCTACGGGTTCTGATGTGCCTGAACAAGTCGTTGTGTCGTCTAAAACAACGAATACTAAACAGGTAATTAAAGATAAAGTTAAAGTTAAAGTACCTCAAGAGGCCTTGGAAGATAAAATAGAAACGTATACTCGTGGAAAATTTAGAGTAGCAGTTGAAATGATAGACAATTTAACCGCTAAAGAGTTTGTAACAGAAATAGATGGTATAGAAGTATTAGACATTCAGTCAGTGATTAAAGCACCTAAGTTAAGCGTTGAAAATACGCTCAAAAAAGCCACACGTGAAGAGTTACTAGACGCTAATATACCAACCCATATAATGAGTAAAGGCGACAACCTTTTTAGAGTTGCTCTTGGCAATGAAGTAACGATTACTTCATTGCTTCTATGGAATAATTTAGATTTAGAAAAGGCTTCATCAATTAAAGAAGGCGACGTTATATATTTAGCTGATCCTTTACAGGTTAAGAAATAATGAGTGAAGTAAAAAGTATATCAGAGAGAGTCAATGATACAGAAGTGTCGGAACTTAGTAGTGATATGATTGTTATAGGGCCTGGGAAAATATTGTCAGAGGCACGAATTAACCTAGGTTTATCACAACAAGATATCGCTACACGTTTAAAATTTCATTTGTCGTTAGTTGAAAATATTGAAAATGAAAACTTCGATAAAAACTTACCTGATACATACAACAGAGGATATTTACGCAATTTTGCTAAAATAGTAAATGTTTCTCAAGAAGATATTTTAAATAGTTATGAAATGCTAGGCGTAGCAGAAGAACAATATGCAGAAATGCAAAGTTTTTCTCAAGAAACAAAAAAACAGGCTGAACATAGTCGCATAATGTGGATGAGTTATTTGATAATTACTGTGCTTATTGCCTTAACTGTGTATTGGTTTATTCAAGATAGAGTATTAGTTGAGCAACAAAATAGCGTTACTTTTATTGAAAAACAAGCAAGTAATACAGTTGTCAACAACGTCACTCATCAAAAAACTGTTAAAAGTGAAAACCTTATTGAATCTGAAGTTATAGATACAGTCAATGAAAACACTTTTGTTCAGAAAGAGTCAGAGCAAGAAAAAATAGATAAAGTTAATGATACCGCGACACGTGTTGAAGATAAGATAACTAAAGAGCTCGACATCGACAGTAGTCAAACGCTAGAATCATCAACGCCTGTATTATCAACAACTCAAGAAACAAGTAACTCTATTGTTCTAGATACTACTTTTGAACAGATTGAAACAGCACCTACTATTGAAGACTTTGGTATTAAGAAGTCCGTTCAGTTTATATTTTCAGGTGATTGTTGGGTTAATATATATGATGCAACCGGAGAGCGTGTTGCATGGGGCGTAAAAAAAGAAGGTTATGTAATGAATTTTAAAGGTTATTCGCCATTTAAAGTGACTTTAGGTAGACCTGAGCTTGTCTCTATTACGTATCAAAATGACACAGTATCACTGTCACAATTCAAGGCAGGTAACATAGCTAAGTTTTCGTTACCTCTTGCCACTAATTATTAATATATTTGAAATATCATGTTTAAAGAATCTCCAATAGTTCGCCGTAAATCTAGTCAAATTATGGTAGGTAACGTTCCTGTAGGTGGTGATGCACCAATTACTGTTCAATCAATGACGAATACGTTAACAACCGATGTAAAGGCAACTGTTGCTCAAATTAAATCACTTGAAGCTGTAGGTGCTGATATTGTTCGTGTAAGTGTACCGACAATGGATGCAGCTGAAGCATTTAAAGAAATTAAAAAGCAAGTTAATGTTCCTTTAGTAACCGACATTCATTTTGATTATCGTATTGCCTTAAAAGTAGCTGAGTACGGCGCTGATTGTTTACGTATTAATCCTGGTAATATAGGTAATGAACAGCGTATTCGTGCAGTGGTTGATTCTGCTCGTGATAAAAACATTCCTATTCGTATCGGCGTGAACGGTGGCTCACTGGAAAAAGATTTACAAGAAAAATACGGAGAACCTACGCCGCAAGCATTACTAGAATCGGCATTACGTCATGTTGATATTCTTGATAGACTTAATTTTAATCAATTTAAAGTCAGTGTTAAAGCTTCAGATGTGTTTTTAGCAGTGGGAGCTTATCGTTTATTAGCTGCACAAATAGAAAACCCTCTACATTTAGGTATTACTGAAGCGGGTGGCTTTCGTTCTGGTTCGGTTAAATCTGCTATTGGTTTAGGTATGTTATTAAACGAAGGTATTGGTGATACTTTACGTGTTTCGCTTGCTGCAGATCCAGTACAAGAAATTAAAGTAGGTTTTGATATTTTAAAATCGTTAAAGCTACGTAGCCGTGGTATTAACTTTATTGCTTGTCCGAGCTGTTCACGTCAAGAGTTTGATGTGATTTCTACCGTTAATGAACTAGAAGAGCGTCTCGAAGACTTAATTACACCAATGGATGTTTCAATTATCGGTTGTATTGTTAATGGTCCAGGTGAAGCGCTTATCTCTGATTTAGGCTTAACGGGTAGTAGTAAAAAAAGTGGTTATTATTTAGATGGTGTTCGTCAAAAAGAACGTTTCGATAATAAACAGCTTGTTGATCAGTTAGAAGAGCGTATTCGTGCAAAAGCTAAATTAATGGACGAAAGCGCAAAAATAGACATTAAAGAAGTAGATTAATTGTTGTTTAATCTGAATCTGCATATAATGCCGTGCATTTTAATATATCTAGTTAAATAAAGTAGGTCGTAGGTGAGTAAAGTAATTCAAGCAGTTCGTGGTATGAATGATTGTCTTCCATCGGAAACAAATATTTGGCAAATGGTTGAAGCTGTGCTTCGCCGTGTTGTTAGTAATTATGGCTTTTCTGAAATTCGTATGCCAATTGTTGAGTCTACCGCGTTATTTAAGCGCTCTATTGGTGAAGTTACCGATATTGTAGAAAAAGAAATGTACACGTTTGATGACCGCAATGGTGATAGTTTAACGTTACGACCTGAAGGAACGGCTAGTTGTGTTCGCGCCGGTAACCAACATGGCTTATTGTATAATCAAGAGCAACGTTTATGGTATACAGGTCCAATGTTTCGTCACGAGCGCCCTCAAAAAGGTCGTTATCGTCAATTTCATCAATTTGGTGTTGAAGCTTTTGGTATTGCTACTGCTGATATTGACGCTGAAATTATTTCATTATCAGCACGTCTTTGGAAGGAACTAGGCTTATCTGACGTTGTCACACTAGAGTTGAATACGTTAGGTTCGAACGAAGAGCGTGCGACATACCGTGATGCCTTAGTTGCGTTTTTAACTGTTCATGAAGATAAATTAGATGAAGACAGTAAACGTAGAATGCATACAAACCCGCTACGTGTGCTTGATAGTAAAAACCCTGATGTACAAGCAGTCTTAACAGATGCACCTAAATTATCTGCCTATTTAGGTGAAGAATCAACGGCACACTTTGAATCATTAAAAGCGCGTTTAGATGCCGCAGGTATTGCGTATATTATCAATGAAAAGCTTGTGCGTGGCCTTGATTATTATAATCGCACAGTATTTGAATGGGTAACATCAAGTTTAGGCGCACAAGGCACTGTATGTGCTGGTGGTCGTTATGATGGTTTAGTTGAACAGTTAGGTGGTAAATCGACACCCGCTTTTGGTTTTGCATTGGGTATTGAACGTTTAGTGTTATTGATGACAAGCTTAGAAAAAGTGAACGATGTTCGTGGCCCTGTTGATGTATATGTTGCTATGTTGGGTGATAACGTTGATATTCAAGCTAATGTATTAGCTGAACAGTGGCGTGATCAAGTACCGAATATACGTATTCAATGTCATTGTGGTGGTGGCAACTTTAAAAAACAAATGAAGCGTGCTGATAAGTCGGGTGCTAGCATTGCCATTATTCTAGGTGAAGATGAAATAGCATCGAATACGGCAACGGTAAAGTATTTGCGTGGACAAAAAGAACAAGAAAGTGTTGCTATGAATGATATAGCAAACATATTAGAGACATTAATTTAAGGGGTTTTCGTGGAAACTTTTCAAACTGAAGAACAACAAGTAGAAGCAATTAAAAGTTTTTGGGATAAACATGGCAATTCTATCATTGCTGGTTTAGTACTAGGTTTTTCTGGCTTTATTGGTTTAGGTCTTTATCAAGATAATAAACTAGAGTCGCAAAATGCAACGTCTGACAGTTATATTGCTTTAAGTACACAAGCATCTGAAAACCCCGATGCATATGTTGCTCAAGCGGAAAGCTTTATTAATGATAATGCTGATTCAAGTTATGCATCATTAACCGCTTTAGCGTTAGCAAAAAATGCAGTCAGTCAGCAAGAGTGGACAAATGCTGAAAAACATTTAAATACAGCAATTGCTAAAGCAGCTGATGAGGGCACTAAAGCGATAGCCGCTTTACGTTTAGCGCGTGTTCAAATTCAAGCTGAGCAATTAGACAAGGCATTAACAACGCTTAATGGTAGTTTTCCAAAAGCATTTTTAGCTAATGTAGAAGTTATCAAAGGTGATGTATATTCATTACAAGGCAAAGCACCACTTGCAAGAGCCGCTTACCAAACAGCTATTGATAATAAAGGTTTAGAAACTAATCCTAACTTACAAATGAAATTTGATGACTTGGCTGAAGTAACAACCTTAGTTGAATAAAACATTGGAGTTAGTTGTGAATTTAATCAATAAAAAAACGCTCGTTGTATTATGTGTCGCTATTGGTTTAACAGCGTGTTCATCAAAAGAAATTGATGAAAGCTTACGAGTTGCTGATTTACCAGAAGTAGAGTCTGAATTTAAACCGAAAGTTGAGTGGAGAAAGTCGATTGGTAGCACGGGTGGAAAATTTTCACGTATTAAACCCGTTATTGCTTATGACAAGGTTTATACTGCTAGCAGAATCGGTGATGTAGCAACTTTTGATCAAGCCACAGGTAAAAAATTGTGGTCATTTGATCTTACCGATATTGAAGATGAAAGAGGTTTTTTCGGTAATAGAGAAAGTGCTTTATTAAACGGCAGCCCGGAAGTTGGTGCTAATAAAGTTTTTTATGGCAGCGAAAATGGCATTTTATTTTGTTTAGATGCACAAACAGGTGAATTCTTATGGCAGTCATCTGTTAAAGGTGAAATTATTGCATCACCTGCTTACGGTGAAAATATCGTTGTTGTGAATACAAGCGCGGGCTTAATTAAAGCATTCAATGCTGATACCGGTGAAACACTGTGGCAAGTAGAGCAAGATGTGCCACCGTTAACATTACGTGGTATCAGTACACCCATTATTTCTAATGGTGGCGTGATTGTTGGTTCATCTAACGGTATGTTGTCTGTTTACTTAACAGAAAACGGTCAAGCTGGTTGGGCGGTTGAAGTGGGTGAAGCATCAGGCTCTACAGAATTAGAACGTGTTATTGATTTAGATAGTAAACCTGTCGTTGTATTTGATAAAATATATGCAATATCAGCACGCGGTAATTTAGTGGCTGTTGAAACTAGAACAGGGCGAATTTTATGGCAACGTAAATACTCGTCATACAGACAAATTACAGTTGATAGCAGCACTATATACTTAACTGATGTGAAAGGTCACGTATATGCGGTTGATCGCCTTGATGGTGAAGAAAAGTGGGGACAATTGTCGTTAACTAATCGTCAAGTCACAGGGCCAGCCGTTATTGAAAATCATGTTGTTGTGGGTGACTTCAAAGGTTACTTACATTGGTTAGACAAAGAGTCTGGTGAGTTAGTTGCTCAATATCGTTTAGACGGAAGTAGTGTATATACCACGCCAACTGTAAAAGATGGTTTGATTTATGCGCAAAGCGAAGACGGCGACTTAAAAGTTATCAGCACACCGAATTAACAACTGGTAGTTAACCAATTGTTAATTAAGCGGCTATTATATTCATGTAATTGTTTATACAGTTAAATGAATATAATAGCCGTTATTTATTTTAGAATTTTATTTATGTAATTGAGGTTACCATGCTTCCTGTTGTTGCACTTGTTGGTCGTCCTAATGTAGGAAAATCAACTTTATTCAATCGATTAACGAGAACCCGCGATGCGCTTGTTGCTGATTACCCGGGGTTAACTCGAGATCGACAATATGGCCAAGCTAAAGTTGAAGAACATCCATTTATTGTTATTGATACTGGCGGTATTCATGGTGATGAAGAGGGCATTGATGCGCTAATGGCTGAACAGTCATTAATGGCAGTAGCTGAAGCTGATGCTGTTTTATTTTTAGTTGATGCAAGAGCGGGCTTAACGTCTGCTGATCAAGCCATTGCTGAATATTTACGCAAACAAAATAAACGTATATTTTTAGTGGCTAACAAAGTTGATGGTATAGATGCTGACTCAGCCGTTGCTGAATTTTACCAATTATCACTAGGTGATACTGTTCATAAAATAGCTGCTGCTCATGGCCGTGGCGTTACTCAGTTATTATCGCTTGCGCTTGAACCGCATATTGCCAAAGTTAGCGATGAAAACGCAGAACAAGAACGTTTGGCGTTAGAAAAAGCAGAAGCGTTAGGTGAAGATTATGAGCCTGATGATCTTGATATAAGCTCAGAAGAGTTTGATGATAAAATTAAATTAGCAATCATCGGCAAGCCGAATGTAGGTAAGTCAACACTAACTAACCGTATTCTAGGCGAAGAAAGAGTGGTTGTTTATGATATGCCTGGTACAACACGAGATAGTGTTTATATTCCAATGGAACGTAATGGTCGAGACTACGTATTAATTGACACTGCAGGTATTAGACGTCGTAAAAAAGTGAACGACATTGTTGAAAAGTATTCAGTGATTAAAACATTACGTGCCATTGAAGATTCAAACGTTTGTTTACTTATTATTGATGCAAGAGAAGGTATCACCGATCAAGATTTATCATTACTTGGTTTTATTCTTGAGTCAGGTCGCTCGTTAGTACTTGCTGTGAATAAGTGGGACGGTTTAGATAATGATGTTAAAGATCGCATTAAGTCAGAGTTAGACCGCCGTCTAGGCTTTATTGATTTTGCACGTATTCACTTTATTTCTGCATTGCATGGTACTGGTGTTGGCCATTTATATGAGTCTGTTGAAGAAGCATTCGATTCAGCAACTAAACGTATTTCTACTTCTATGGTAACAAAAATATTAGACATGGCGGTGTTTGATCATCAGCCACCTATGCACCATGGTCGTCGAATTAAATTGAAATATGCACATGCTGGTGGTTATAACCCTCCAATCATTGTCATTCATGGTAATTTGGCTAAACATTTACCTCCTTCTTATAAACGATTCTTAATGAACTATTATCGTAAGTCATTAAAAATTATGGGTACACCAATTCGTATTGAGTTTAGAGAAACATCGAACCCATTCGCAGGTAAAAAGAAGTTAACCTATACAGAAAAGAAAAAAATTGCACGAGCAACACAAGGTTACAAAAAAGAAGAGTAGCTTTTTACCTATAATGGTTAAAAGATTATAGCCTAGCAAATAACAGTTGATTCAATTGCTATTTCCTAGGCTTTTCTATAATGTGCTTGCTACTCCTTAATTTTTAGTTGTCTTTATGTTTGAACAACCCGTTAAAATTGAAACGGCAGAGCGATTAAATAAACATTTAAGTTTATTGCATGCTGGCTGTAATGTAACGATAGACATAACAACACCTGCGGGTAAAAAAGGTAAATTTCATACCTGTTTTATCGGTTACTTACCTAAAAACTATGTATTAATTCAATATCCTGATTCAAAAAAACTTGGTGGATTTAGCCAATATATTAAATCAGGTGCCAAAATTACAGTGAGAGGCTTAATTGAAGCACAAGAAGGCGTTGTTGTTGCGTTTGCGTGTGATGTTAGGCAAACACTTCAAACACCTTCTCGTATTATTGTTTTAGAGTTTCCTTATTCGGTAAGCTTACAAAAACTGCGAAGTAACCTTCGTATCGATACTTACTTCCCTGTTAAAATTGGTGTTAAAGGAGAATATTTTGAAGCGCATATTCACAATATTTCTATTTCAGGTAGTCAATTGCTTGTTCATAATGCTGATAAATTGATGATGTCGAATAATGAAGATATCGATATTATTATTGAAGATTTTCAAGGTGAGCTTAATAGTTTTAAATTACAGGGCGTGATTCGCAATGTAAAAAAACACAGTAACGATATATTGCTAGGCGTAGAACTTTCAAACTCTCAAAAAAATGATGTACTAAGTTTGATTGAGTATATTTTAACAGGAGAGATGGTTGTTAATTAACTGATATTCATTACTATTATTAATCATTCTTCTCTACTGAGCTTACCTTTGTATAAATAGTACCATCACTGACTTGTATTGAAATGAAGTCATTAGTTTGCACTTCATTAATGTGTTTAACAATTTTACTTTCTTGAGTTCTTACAACACTATACCCTCTAGCAATAGTCGCTAATGGGCTAACAATATTTAACTGTTCAATTAAACTAGCGAATTGTTGTTGTTTATTATGCAACGACTGTTGTGTTTGATTCAGTAAACGTTGCTGTAAATTGCGTAATATGTGTTTTTGTTGATTTAAGGTATGCACAGGCGAGTGATTCGCCAATTTTTGCTGTAAGACTAAAGGCCGTGTTTTTTTATTGGCTAAGTATTGTTGATAAGCATTGACGACTCGTTGTTGCAATTCATCAATTTTTTGTTGTTGTTGGTGTAATTTTTGTTGTGGGTGCGTCAACGATAAACGGTGCTGTATGTGTTGCTGCTTAGTTTGTAGTTGCTGAATATTATTGAGAGTACTACGAACTAATTTTTGCTGTAACTGCTGAATATATAATTTTATTTCATCTGCATTTGTTGATGTGAGCTCTGCAGCAGATGAAGGGGTTGGTGCTCTTAAGTCGGCAGCATAGTCACTTAGTGTTGTATCTATTTCATGACCTACAGCGCTAATAATAGGTAATTTACTGTGGTATATACTGTTTACAACAACTTCTTCATTAAAAGGCCATAGATCTTCTAATGAACCTCCGCCTCTTGTTACTAGTAAGACATCACACTCATTTCGTTGATTGGCGATATTAATTGCTAAAGCAATATCATTGGCGGCTTGTTTACCCTGAACTAAACTTGGATAAATAATTAACTGCGTCATTGGGCTTCGTCGCTTAAACACCGCAATAATGTCTTTTATTGCTGCACCAGTAGGTGATGTTACAATGCCTACTGTTTTTATATTTGCAGGAAGTGCTTGCTTTTTATCTGACGAAAAGTAACCAGCACTGTCTAATTTATGTTTAAGCTGTTCATATTCTTGTCGCAATAAGCCTTCACCTGCGGGTTCCATTTGCTCGAGAATAAGTTGAAAGTCACCTCTAGGTTCATAGAGTGAAACCTTAGCTTTTACAAGTACTTGTTGACCATTAGTTGGCTTTATACGAACCTTTCGGTTGGCACCTTTAAACATGGCACATTTCACTTGAGATTTAGCGTCTTTTAGAGACAAATACCAATGACCTGAGCCCGCAGCCATAAAGTTAGATATTTCGCCACACAGCCACACAGTATTGAGCTCACTTTCTAAAATAAAGCGTACTTTCTTTGTTAGTTCGCTAACTTGTAATATGTGAGAAGCTTGAGCCATAGAAATATTAACTTTATTAGTTTTATGATAATAACAATATTATATCTTTGTTCGGTGTGACAATGCAGGAATATTTCGCTATTTAATGAAATTTAAGTTTACCTTACCGATGAAAACCATTAAAATATTGCCGCAATATTAACTCCTTAATACCCCCTTTGTTAGTGAGATGTTGCGATGCTTAGAATTGCTCAAGAAGCGTTAACTTTTGATGATGTACTTTTAGTACCTGCTCATTCAACTGTTCTTCCACACACGGCTGATTTAAAAACTAAATTGACCCGTGATATTACCCTGAATGTACCGATGATCTCAGCGTCTATGGACACTGTGACAGAAGCTCGCCTTGCTATTACTTTAGCACAAGAAGGTGGTGTAGGTTTCATTCACAAAAACATGACGATTAAAGAACAAGCTAAAAACGTATCAAAAGTAAAAAAATACGAAAGTGGCATTGTATCTGATGCGGTAACTGTTTCACCTGACGACACCATTGAAGAAGTGATGAAGTTAGCTGATAAGTTAGGATTTTCAGGCTTCCCTGTTGTTGATAACGAAAATAACTTAGCGGGCCTTATCACTGGTCGTGATTTACGTTTTGAAACTGATTTATCTTTAAAAGTGTCAGAGTTGATGACATCAAAAGAAAACTTAGTCACTGTGAAAGCAAATGCTAAGCGTGAAGTTATTTTAGAATTAATGCATGAACACCGTATTGAAAAAATATTGGTGGTTGATGACATGTTCAAACTAACAGGTTTGATTACGGCTAAAGATTATCAAAAAGCAGAAAGCAAACCTAATGCTTGTAAAGATGAATTAGGCCGTTTACGTGTAGGTGCTGCCGTTGGTGTTGGCGCTGGTACTGATGAGCGTATTGATGCATTAGTGGCTGCAGGTGTTGATGTATTATTAATTGATACATCACATGGTCATTCTCAAGGTGTTATTGACCGAGTTGCTGAAACGCGAATTAAATACCCAGATTTACAAATTATTGCAGGTAATGTTGCAACGGGTGCTGGTGCAAAAGCATTAGCTGATGCAGGTGTTGATGCCGTTAAAGTGGGTATTGGCCCAGGCTCTATTTGTACAACGCGCATTGTAACAGGTGTAGGTGTTCCTCAATTAACGGCTATTTCTAATGCAGTTGAAGCATTAAAAGGTACGGGTATTCCAGTTATTGCTGATGGTGGTATTCGTTTTTCTGGCGATATTGCAAAAGCATTAGTGGCTGGCGCGCACTGTGTAATGGTTGGTTCGATGTTTGCTGGTACTGAAGAGTCACCAGGTGAAGTTGAACTTTATCAAGGTCGTTACTATAAATCATACCGTGGTATGGGTTCATTAGGTGCGATGAGTCAAAAAGAAGGATCTAGCGACCGCTATTTCCAAAAGTCTGATGGCGAAGCTGATAAATTAGTACCAGAAGGAATTGAAGGACGTGTTGCTTATAAAGGCCCTGTAGCTGCAATTATTCACCAACAAATGGGTGGCTTACGCTCATCAATGGGATTAACAGGCTCTGCAACTATTGAAGAAATGCGCACTAAGCCTGAATTTATGAAAATAACATCGGCAGGCATGGGTGAGTCTCATGTACATGATGTTACTATTACCAAAGAAGCACCAAATTACCGTATGGGGTAACTCCTTTGAGCTGAACCGACCGTTTGGTTTCTTTAGTTAAATAGTAATACATAAGAGAATTTATCAGGCTGAACTTTAACTATATAAAGTTCAGCCTGTTTTAGTTATTAATTACGCTATTTACATAGCGTTGGTTAAATCAATATTATTAAAGTAAGGGTAAAACATGAGTAAAGACATTCATGATTCACGCATATTAATTTTAGATTTTGGTTCACAGTACACACAATTAATCGCACGTCGTATTCGTGAAATCGGTGTATATTGTGAACTTTGGGCATGGGATGTAACGGAAGAGCAAATTAAAGGCTTTAACCCTACTGGTATTGTACTAGCTGGTGGCCCTGAAAGTGTTACTGAAGAAAACTCACCTCGTGCACCTGAATATGTATTTAATGCTGGCGTTCCTGTATTAGGTGTATGTTACGGCATGCAAACAATGGCAGAGCAATTAGGCGGTAGTGTTGAAAGTTCTGAGCATAAAGAGTTTGGTTATGCTGGAGTTGAAGTGATCACTGAATCTACTTTATTTAAAACGCTTTCAGACAGTGTCAATGACCAAGGCAATGCATTGCTTGATGTCTGGATGAGTCACGGTGATAAAGTAGCAAGCATTCCTGAAGGTTTCTCTACTATTGCTCAAACACCTAGTTGTAAATATGCCGCGATGGCGAATGAAGAGAAGCAATTTTATGGTGTACAGTTTCACCCTGAAGTGACACATACTAAACAAGGTTTAGCGATGTTAGAGCACTTTGTTGTTGATATTTGTCAATGTGAAAAGTTATGGACTTCTGCTTCAATTATTGACGACGCTATTCAAAAAATGAAAGCACAAGTTGGTGACGATGAAGTGATTCTTGGCTTATCAGGTGGTGTAGATTCGTCAGTAGTTGCTATGTTATTGCACAGAGCAATTGGCGATAAGTTAACGTGTGTGTTTGTTGATAATGGTTTACTTCGTTTAGACGAAGGTCAGCAAGTAATGGATATGTTCGGTGATCAATTTGGTTTAAATATTATTAAAATTGACGCTGAAGACCGATTCTTAGATCGTTTAGCAGGTGAAGATGATCCTGAGAAAAAACGTAAAATTATTGGTAATGTATTTATTGATGTTTTTGAAGAAGAATCAAACAAGTTAGATAATGCTAAATGGTTAGCACAAGGTACAATTTACCCAGATGTTATTGAATCAGCAGCCTCTGCTACGGGTAAAGCCCATGTGATTAAATCGCATCACAATGTAGGCGGGTTACCTGACTACATGAAGTTAGGTCTAGTTGAACCATTACGTGAGTTATTTAAAGATGAAGTACGTAAAATAGGTTTAGAGTTAGGTTTACCTTACGATATGCTTTACCGCCACCCATTCCCTGGTCCGGGATTAGGTGTACGTATTTTAGGTGAAGTTAAAAAAGAATATGCTGATTTATTACGTCGTGCAGATGCTATTTTTATTGAAGAGCTACACAATCACGACTTATACACTAAAGTAAGCCAAGCATTCACTGTATTCTTACCTGTACGTTCTGTTGGCGTAATGGGCGATGCAAGAAAGTATGATTGGGTTGTATCGTTACGCTGTGTTGAAACTATTGATTTTATGACGGCACGTTGGTCACATTTACCATACGACTTCTTAGGGTTAGTTTCTAATCGTATTATTAATGAAATTGATGGCATTTCACGAGTTGTTTATGACATTTCTGGTAAACCACCAGCAACAATTGAATGGGAATAGTTATTTAAACATTCATTGATGTTTCAATATCTTTATTAAATAAAAAACCCTAAACACTGTTTAGGGTTTTTTTATTCGATAAATTTGAATACTTGAAAATAGTATTAACTTTATTGCTTAATACCTTCTATATGTAAATCAAACAGTATTTCACCAAAGTCTTTTTTAAAGCCAAAGTCGCTCATATTAATACTTGTAGTACCAGAAAAACCTGCGCGGTAGCCACCCCAAGGATCTTTACCTTCACCTATTTTATATGCATCAATGACAATCGTTTTATCACTGCCATGTAACGATAATGTACCGGTAACTTTAATCTTATTGTTACCTAAATCTTCAATTTTATTGCTAACAAATGAAGCCTTTGAATACTTGTTAACTTCTAAATATTTACCGCCACGCAAGTGTTTATCACGTTCAGCATGATTAGAGTCAACCGTACTGGTGTCAATATTAACGGTAATTTTTGAGTTGTTAATATTATTTTCATCAAAACTAAAATTGCCATCAAATACATTGAATCGGCCAGTTAACCATGAATAACCTAAATGCTTTACTTTAAAGTTAATTGAAGCATGAGCACCTTTGTAATCAATAACATAATCAGCAGCTTGTGTGACAAATGATGTACCAATTAATAGTGCGGCAGCTAAAAGTTGTTTTTTCATTTTCGCTTTCCTTTTGTGTTTATATTAAGTTTATTTAAGTATACGTATTAAGGTGTTGTCTTTATCAATGAAGTGATGCTTTAACGCTGCTAATGCGTGTAGAACTATGGTTAACATTAATAAATCGGTGGCATATTCATGTATTATTCCAGAAATTTCAGTTTGATTAGTGATACTAGTAGGCAATGCAGGTATTGAAATTAAATTAAATACTTGAATAGCCCTGCCGTCAGCGGTAGAAATTAAATACCCGCTAATAAAAATAACACTTAAACATAAATACATTAAATAATGCGCACTAGTACTAAGCCTTTGTATGTTAATACTGTGGTTTGGGTTAGGTGCAGGTGAAGGCGTCAGTTTTTTCCATAAAAAACGAAAGCTCGTTATTAAAGCGACTAACACACCAAAACTCTTATGTAGGTTAGGTGCATCGACATACCATGAATTGTAGTAGTCTAAATCAACCATCCATCGTCCAACAAAATACAACGCAATAACGATAATCGCAGAAAGCCAATGATTAATTTTACTCACTGTACCGTATGCATTTTTACTGTCTCTTATCACAATGACTTACCTAAAAATTTTCTGTTATGTGCTTATCACTTAGCTAAAAAAAACTTTCTATAAAAACCCGTAAAAATAGGTTGCGATAAACGCGCATTCTCTATATCATACGCGCTCTTTCAAAGAACGGGTAACTATTAGTTTATCTTTATTTAAAAGTAACTGTTAGTACCTTACTAGCAGTGTATTAACTTACCAAGTTAATGCCTCGATAGCTCAGTCGGTAGAGCAGGGGATTGAAAATCCCCGTGTCCCTGGTTCGATTCCGGGTCGAGGCACCATTTATTTACTCTTCCTTGCTTATATAAACATCTATTATTAATGATATTTAATTAAGTTTATATCATTACTTAAAATCCAATAACTTTATGCTATTTCTTTTTATTTAATATTTTTTAACCCTATTCTTTTTTTTTAAACGTTATATTAGTAAATGAGCCATTTGACTCATTTGTTGTGTGTGCACACATTTCTAACCATATTTTTTATGCAGTAGGAATACACAATGAAAAAGTTACTCGTTATTATAAGTTTATCAGGCGTTACCACATTTACTTTATTTTCCTTCATGGCATATTTAATTAGCCAAGACATAGTACAACGGGTAGAGCCTGAACCTTTACCTTTAGTTGAAGTTTATCAACTAAAGGAAGATTCAGAGCCTATTGTTAAAGAACATGTAAAATTAACGCCACCACCACCGCCACAAATGCCTAAAATGCAAGTGGCAGCCGTTGAGCCTATAGAGAGTGTCGTGTTTGATTATAATGCACCTGTATTATCGATAGCAGATAAGGGCGGTATTCAATTACAACAGCAAGTTGCTGATAAACAAGCAAGGCCGATTGTACGCATTAACCCTAAGTATCCACTTGAAGCTGTGACTAATGGTATTGAAGGTTATGTTGTTTTATCATTTAATGTTAATGAAATAGGTCAAGTAACGAATGTTAATGTTGTTAAAGCCGAACCTAAGCGTATTTTTAATAAAGCGGCTAAACGTGCACTGAAAAGGTGGAAGTATCAGGCAAAGGTTATTAATGGTAAACCTATTGCACAAGAAAATTTAACGGTGAAATTAGATTTTAGTATGGATCAACAAAGTTAAGGATATTATTTGAAGTTACCTTCATTAATACAAGGCTGGTTAACAACTCAGGACAAGGTTGACCAGCCAGAAAAGTTATTAGCCAACTATGTGGCTACGAATAATATAGATTCGTTAAATATATTAGTTGCATACTATCATGCCGATTTATTTCATTATGTATTATCGCTTTCTGATCGTACTTTAGCTGAAGATATTATTCAAAACACTTGGTTAAAGGTAATGAAATCAGCCGCTTCTTATGAACATAATACATCATTAAAAAATTGGCTTTTTCGTATTGCTAGAAACACGTTAATTGATGAACTTCGTCGAGATAATCGTTGGCAACATCAAGTATTAGAAGAGTCATTAAATGTTGTTTGTGTAGGTACTCCTGAGTCTGATTTAATCAATAAGAACCAAAAAATATGCTTTAATGATGCGATTGATAAATTACCTTTTTATCAACGAGAAGCTTTTATTTTTCAGCAAGACGGTTTTTCAATGAATGATATATGTTTATTAACCGATGAAAGTTTTGAAACGGTGAAAAGTAGAGTACGTTACGCGAAAAAGAGCATAAAAAAACAACTGGAGCTAACTGATGAATTCAGATGAGCAAGACCAAGCGATTAATCAGTTGTATCAACAACGTAAAGCATCGCTTGATGTACCCGAGATGAATTTACTGAAGATGAATGTACAAGAGCACTCACCAGTGGCTTCAAAAGCAACTAGTGATAGTCGTTTTTCACTCACTAAGTTATTTATTATTTTGTTGGGAGGAGGGTTTGCATCGTTCAGTTTATTTGCTGTTATGAGCTATTTAACGAAAGCACCAACAGCTGACAATATTGTTCATGAAAACATAGTTCATTATGAGCAAGTTGAATATGAACATGACGATTTAAGTGAGCTAACACAACAGGCTGTAAACAAAGAACTTGAAAATATTGATGCTAAGCTGCCCACGCCTCCCAAAACAACTGATATTGCTAGACCAAGCATTATCATTGAACAAGATAACTTAACGAAAGTTGAGTACAGTATTGATGCTTCGGCTTTTGTTACTGTTATCAATGAAACCGCTATTCATTTAAGTATTAATCACCAAGTAGCGCCTAAGTACCCAAAATCAGCAATTATTGAGCAACAACAGGGCTATGTTCGTTTATCATATAATGTTGATGCTAATGGTAAAGTGTTAGACATAGAATTGATTGAACGTAAAGGCCCTCAAGCTTTTGCTACATCAGCAATAAAAGCATTGTCGCAATGGCGTTACAATATAACAGATGTGGAAAAAAATATTGAAGCTGATACCAACTATCAGATCATGTTTAAGTTTGTTTTACCTAAAAATGCAGAGAAATAAGCATTTATTTTTCTATTTTTACCAAAAGTTGCTTAAAGCACGTAAAATAGTGTTATAAAAAATGAGTTAGTGATTAATATATGAAAATTTGGGTTGATGCAGACGCTTGTCCTGTTGTAATAAAAGACGTTATATTTCGTGCCGCTGATCGTACGAAAATACAGACTACATTTGTGGCAAACCACTATATTCGAACACCTAAATCGCTATATATTAAGTTTAAGCAAGTATCATCAGGCTTTGATGTTGCTGATGATGTAATTGTTGAGTTAGTTGAACAGCATGATTTAGTGATTACTTCTGATATTCCTTTAGCGGCTGAAGTCATCGAGAAAGGAGCTTTTGCATTAAGTTCAAGAGGTGAGCTTTTTACTACTGAGAATATTAAAGCGCGATTAAATATTCGTGACTTTATGGATACAATGAGAGCAAGTGGAGCTCAGACTGGTGGGCCAGATAAAATTAGCCAACAAGACCGCATGCAGTTTGCTAATCACCTAGATTCATTAATACAAAAATACAATAAAGCTTAATACGTGCATTTACTCTTAGTGATAGCATTCATTTAAAGTACTACTAAGCATTATATCAGTCAGTGACGTAAATCATCAGAATAAAAAAACTGATGATTACTGTATTAAAAATGAGTATTTGCTTAAATACTTTTATGCCGTCTTTCCAGCTATAACCTTTGCCATATAAGTATAACCACCATACAAAACACATTATTAATGGAAGTAAAAATAAAAATCTAATCATATATTTGCTCTATGTTTGGTTGTTTTTAAGTGTAGGCTTTTCAGACCAAGGAGCAACAATGAATAACATTAGCATACCTGGAATAGCGAGTATGGTGCAAAGTACATAGAAGTTTGTCCAACCTATGTTTTCAACAATAACACCTGTTGTTGCGTTTGCAAATGTTCTAGGTAATGCAGTTAAAGCTGTAAACAGTGCAAATTGTGTTGCTGCGAATGCAGGGGTTGTTGCTTTCGCTATAAAAGCGACAAAAGCGGCAGAGCCTAATCCTACACCTAAGTATTCAAACCCCATAGCAAATGCTAATGCAATTGTATTGTGGCCAATTTCAGCTAAAGCAGCAAATCCTAATATACTAATAACCTGAACCACACCAAATAACCACAATGCTTTATTAATACTTAAGCGAATCATAACAATACCGCCGATGATTAAGCCTGCTGTCATCGCAATCAATGATGCTGTTTTTGCAACCACGCCTATTTCTGTGTTAGAGAAACCTAAATCGATAAAAAAAGGTGTTTGTAAAGCAGTCGCCATACTATCACCCAATTTATATAAAAATAAAAATAATAAAATGTACAGCGCCGACTTTATACCTTTACGATTAATAAATTCTTTAAACGGCAAAATTGCAGCATCTTGAAGAGTTTTAGGTGTATTGATTTCTGAATTTGCTTCTTTGACAAAAACGGTGAGTAAAATACCTATTATCATAAAACTAGCAACAATAATAAAAACACTTTGCCAAGGCATGTGATCTGCCAAAATAAACCCTAAAGAGCCAGGTACTAACCCTGATAAACGATAAGCTTGTACATGAATTGAATTACCTAAACCGAGTTCGTGGTCAGGTAATAGCTCTCTGCGGTAAGCATCAAGCACAATATCTTGGCTAGCACTAAAAAAAGCAACCGCTGCGGCTAAGTAAGCTACTGCCCATATATTCATTACCGGGTTAACGATACTAAATGCTGCCATACTCACTAGTAGAAGTAATTGAGTGAGTAACATCCAACTTCTACGTCGACCTAAAATAGGTAAAGAGTACCTATCAAGCACTGGTGACCAAATAAACTTCCAAACATAAGGAATACCAATTAATGAAAATAAACCGATTTCTGTTAAGCTGACACCTTCAGAACGGAGCCATCCGGGCACTAATTGATATAAGAAAAATAAAGGAAGCCCTGAACTAAAACCTGTAAAAATACAAATAAGCATGCGCTTATTTAAAATGGTTTCTTTTATGCTAGCTAAGTGCATATAAGCAAATGCCTAAAATAAATTTATATAATAAAGTTAGGCTAACAAATTGTAATGATAAACAGAAGCTTATTTACTTTTTCAGAGGGTTTTAGAGTGTTATGTTAGAGATTATTCAATAATAATTTTGTGATATGGAAGTTTAAGGAATAGGGCGCCAACCAATACAATCAATAGGGTAGCTACCTTCACCATTAAAAAAATCTAAGCACGTGTTAATTTCAACTTTAAAAAATAAGTCACTATTCAAAGAGCTAGAGCCGTGTAATTGAATTTCGTGAATAACATGCCAAAAAACACGCTCTCGTGTACTGCCGGGTATTTCACTTTCTATTTTACAGAGCGTCCACTCTTCCATGGTATCAATAATGAATGAGTCCAGTTCGATATAATGAATTGTATTGTCAAAAACAGCAGATATATAAGCTGTTATTTGTGCAATTTTTTCATTAATGAATTGTTCTATGACCATAATAAATGCTCGTATTGAATAAAATAACTATTAGTGTCATGCTCTAAAGTATAAATGAATAGGCAGTAATGTTAGAGTTGATACATTAGTTATTGACGATAAACACTATAAAGTCAAAATGAAATATGAAAATCATGTAAGAAAATATTTCACCTGTATTTTAATACGATGATTTAATAGCTTTTTATTGAGTTTTTGTTTTTACATGATTTATAGTTCGATAGTATTACTGTAACAATGTTGCTTTAATCACTAATACTTTTTCTACAGGCACATTTGGCCAGCCTAATGATGAATGAAAATCAGTAGGAACCTGTGCTATTTTTTCTAATACCTCTTCACCGCTCACAATACTGCCAAATACGGTATAACCCCAACGAGTACCAGGATCTAAGTTGTGATTATCAACAACGTTAAAGTAAAATTGACGATTAGCTGTATGCGGGCTGTTTTGTCTGGCCATAGCAATAGTGTATTGTTCATTTTTTTCACCATTACCTGACTCATTAAAAATATCTTCATTGACTTTTTTAGGCGCATAACTGTCATCGTAACCGCCGCCCTGTACAACAAAATTATCAATAACGCGATGAAATACCGTATTGTCATATTCTTTTGTGACAACATAAGTTAAAAAATTATCAACAGTAATAGGGGCTTTATGTCTGTTTAACTCAATAATAATATTACCTAAAGATGTTTCAAGCTCTACTTTTGGAAATAGGTTATCAGCATCAATATCAATGGCATTAACCTGAGTTGTTAAACTACATAACACGATGAATAATAAAGAGTAGTAAGATGAATACATTTTTTTAAAATTTAGCATTGTAGATTTCACTTTGTTTTATTTATCTGATTATTTAATTAATGAGATCAATTCATTGTCTGTTACTAAAGAATTGAGAAGTTTGCCAAGTTGTTGATTGAAGTCTCGAGATAAAACCGCTAAATCAGCAGTTAATGGTCCATAATTATGACTAGAACGACGGTAATTTTTAGTTAACGTTTTATCACCATTAAACAATGAAACTGTGACTTCTAAAGTCAATTTAGCATCATACTTGACGAGTGATTGCTTTACATTAATTACCGCATTAGTAATATTCACCGTTAACTGATTGGGTGCAATGGTGTTTATTTGCGCAGATTTTTTTTTGAATTCATCATTTAATGTTGACTCAATCAATACTTGTAAACTTGTTTCACTGTTGATGAATTGAGCTGGTTTGTCTTTTTTAACTATTTGAACAACATGTTTATTTGTTCGTAAATCATTTACGTTTAACGAGATACTCTTATGTTGTAAGTTATTTGTTTGGTTCGAAATAGATGATAATAAAACAGCATCAGGCATGATAATTAAATTTTGCTGCGAAGAGCTACAACTTGAGAGTAAAACACTAATAGAACAGAATATTAAACTGTTAAAAATAAGCTTATATGAAAGTGACTTTTTGATTAATGCTTTTTTCATCATTTTTTTATCGCCGATAGAACAACAAATTTACTGTTACTAATAATAGTTGTTACGTTACCAAAAATTCGTTGAAGTTTTATGTGGTATGCTAAGTTACGGTTACCAATAATACGTAATTCGCCACCTGATTTTAATACTTTACTTGCATCATTAAACATTTGCCAAGCAATATGATCTGTCGTTGCTTGTAATTGGTGAAAAGGAGGGTTGCATAATATGACGTCAACACTACCATTGTTTATTTTGGTTAAGCAGTCGTCTACCTGATAATGACATTGCTGCATGAGCTCTGGCATATTATTTTCAATATTGTTTTTAGCCGAAGCTACCGCCATATATGACTCATCAATAAATGTCATATGAATGGTGGGCTCGCTGGTTAATGCTTGTAAACCAATAACGCCATTGCCACAGCCTAAATCAATTACTTGCTGATTTTTTGAAAACTCGGGTAAATATTGTAAAAACAATCGAGCACCTAAATCTAATTTCTCTCTTGCAAATACATTCGCATGATTACTTATTTGGTAGATTGAGTTTTCTAATGGCCAAACGGTAGGGTAAGGACTATTATACTGCTCTTGATTGTTCAATTCACTAAAAACTAAGCGAGACTTTTTAACCGCTAAAGATGTTTTGGTTGTGCCTAGGTACTTTTCAAATAATTTTAATGTTGATGTATGAATATCTTTTGCTTTCGCACCCGCAACAAAGGCTACATTACTATTTTTATAGTGAGCTTTTATATTGATTAATTGCTCTATGAGTAAGGCCTTACTTTTTGGTACTTTGTAAATGATAAGATCTACATCATCAGGTAAGCTATCTAAACTTGTTAACAATTGAAGACGGCTTGATGTTAAATCATTTAGTTCGATGTTGTTTAATAAACCTTGATGACTAACATACGAATCGCTAACAACCGATAAAGGTTGTTCTAAGTAATTAATCGCGATGGCGCCAAATGTATCATTAAATATAAGTATTTTCGTTTGTTCATTAACTAAACTATTATCATTTAAATAATTAAAGAAATACTCATCAGTAGAGTCCCATGCTTGAA